>JBBRJL010000061.1:0-9373 GCA_038219375.1 Chitinophagales bacterium
GGTATTCTATTGGCATAATCGATTTTTGTCAACGCCTTGAGCCATTGCTCTCCCCACCATGTTTGCCCATATTCTTCTCGTGCCATGATTATTGTATCTAATTATTAGGCGGTAAAAATATGAATTTTTATTAAAATGTCGCTTGATAATACCTTAAGTTAGGGTAAAATATTTCTGATTAACAAATAAATATTGACCATTTAGTATCATATTAAATTATCATTCCTAATAAATATTAATCTCAATCTCAATCTTATTCTTAAAATTAACTGACCAAGATCATTTAGCATTCCAAAGAAAATGCGCATTTTTACCCAATGAAAAACGAAATAGAACATAGGGTTTATGATTTTCTGAAGGAGTATCCGCCTTTTAGCTTATTGCCAAGGGAAGCCATCATGAAAATTTCAGCAAATGTCAAGGTGAAGTTCCTGCCTGACAAAACTATATTATTCGGAATAGGGGATACGCCACCTGCTATGTTTTACATCGTCAATAAAGGCGCGATCCATCTTCACTAGGAAGACGGTCAGATGGTAGATCATTGTGATGAAGGTGATGTATTCGGTATCAGACCACTGCTAGCGGAGTCGCCGTATTTACTTACAGCAAAATCATCAGAAGATACCATAATTTACGGTATCCGAACTGAAGATTTTTTACCATATCTTGAAGGTAATTCAAAGATTCTTTCATTTCTAGCTTCTAATTTTGCGGTGGGTAGCGGCAATATGTTTTACAAAAAGTCTAATCCATCCGAAGCGGTAAAACCAGTAGGAGGAAACAATGTCTTTACCGAACTTTTTGCAATCGATACCCATAAAGCACCCATTTATTGTCATATTTACAATACGATTCAAGAAGCAGCTTTTATTATGGCTTCACATCAGATAGGGTCTATTTTGGTGTGTGACGCTGAAATCAAACCCATTGGAATTGTAACTGACAAGGACCTGAGAATTAAAGTAGTAGCCGGCGATATCCGCAAAAAGGAAAATATTGCACTCGTCATGTCATCGCCTGTCATTTGTGTCAAACCGGGTCTGAGTATTGCGGAACTCCAGATTTTGATGATCAAAAATCGTATCAATCATCTCGCTATCACGCAGGATGGTACCATACAAAGCAAACTCAGCGGTGTAGTATCTGAACATGATCTAGTAATACAACAAGCCGATAATCCTTCTATTCTAATCAGAGAAATTAGAAAATCGACCTCAGGTGCTCAATTAAAAAGTATCAGGGATAAAGTAGAACGATTGATTAAAAAATATATAGCACAAGAAGTCTCAATACCATTTATCACACAAGTCGTATCTGGTATTAATGATGAAATCATACAGCAAACCATCAGATTGTCTGAAGTCAAACTAGGAAAAGAGTTATATAAAGACATCAAATATTGTTGGCTGACTTTGGGCAGTGAAGGTAGGGAAGAACAATTGCTACGAACAGATCAGGATAATGCACTTATCTATATCCAAGATGAAAATATTCTTGATATCAAAGAGCGATGTCTCAAATTGGCAAGTGAAGTCACCACTATTCTTAATGAAGTTGGATACGAATATTGCCCGGCAGATATGATGGCTTCCAATCCTGCTTGGTGTCAAAGTGTGGAAGAATGGCAAGAGACTTTCAAACTATGGATATACCAATCTGGCGAAAAAGAAATCATGATGTGTACCATTTTTTTTGACTACAGACCTGTCTACGGTGAGATATCGTTGGCAACATCGCTCACAGATTTTATATTTAGAATGCTGGATAAACAAGAAGTTTTTTTACATCTATTGGCCAAAAACGCACTGGAAAATCCACCACCATTATCCTTCTTTAGAAATTTTATAGTAGAAAAAAACGGTGATCATAAAGATAGTTTTGATATCAAACTCAGGGCAATGATGCCACTTGCAGACGCGGCAAGATTACTCACGCTAGCCAATAGAAATCGTGGTGAAAATAATACTAGCAAAAGATTTTTGGCACTATCGGATATTGAGCCACAAAACGCAGAATTATACAAAATGGCTGCCGATGCTTACGAAATATTAATAGGAATGCGTGCAAAACAAGGATTTTCAAAAGGAGATTCGGGAAGGTATATACAGCCTGATGAAATGGACAAAATGGATAGGCTACTCTTGCGAAATGCATTCCAACCCATAGATGAATTGCAAAAGTTGATCAAAATCAGGTTTCAATTAGCTAGAATATTATAATGTGGCATAAACTCAAACAAATACTCGGCATCCATGCTTCAGACACTCAGGACTATGCTGATTTTTACCAGTCATATCTCGAAGTCTATATCAAACCCGATGCCCAAAAATCAATATCTCAACAGTCATTTGTGGTGCTAGATACGGAGACTACAGGCTTAGATATCAATCGCAATAATATCTTATCTATCGGTGCAGTCAGGATAAGAAATAATGTTATCGACATAGCTGATTCTCTATCTATTATTGTAAAAAATCAACAATTGCAGACACAAGACGCAGTGGCTATACATGGATTGGTACAGACAGATCTCAAAGGTCAGTCAGAAGCGGAGTCTATCACTGCATTATTCAAATTTATAGGTTGTGATATCATCGTTGGTCACCACATCGGATTTGATATTGCTATGCTCCATAAACTATCTAGAAACAATGGTGGCGGCGACATAAAAAATAGCGTCCTAGATACATCTTACTTAGCAAGAAGGCTAGATCATGCTACGGATCCCGGCAGTCTAGACAGAAAAGATTATACTTTGGATAAGCTCTGTTCAAGATTTGGAATCATCCCCAAAGCACGCCACACAGCAGATGGTGATGCTTTCATAACTGCGTTATTATTTATGAAATTTATGCATAGACTTTCGTCAAAAGGAGTTGGAACAGTTGGACAGTTGATGAAGTGACCTTAAATTTACTTTTATGTTTTTATGTTATAAAAATGATAGTAAAGAATGGATTTTTTGTTACATTTGCATAAATCAAAGACCAACATAAATGAAAATTTTAGAGGTTTTAATTATCCTGATACTTTGTATAAATAGTAAATCACATTTTGCACAAGACTCATTAATTGTGGAAACATATTTAACGAATGAAATGCAAGGACAACACAATTTATATGCCTTAACAAATAGAAATATACAGGGAGTAAACTCCAGTGGGCTCAATATACCGGATAATCCTATAAATCATTTTGCCGTTTATGATGGTCTCACATTGCATATTAAAGTGCATCAAAAGTACCATCTTGAAACAGGACTTTTTATGGAGGAAAGAAGTTTTTCTGCCTTGCCACAATCCTGCCCCAATCATAAGTTCAAATATAGTGACTATTCTTATTATTCCAAATTATCTAATAGTGATTTTATTTTTGCTATATTTTATCTATGGTTAGAGATCATACTGCTGTTCCCGATAGTTGAGACAGAAAAGATTTAACCTTCGATAAGCACTGTTCAAGATTCGGAATCATCCCCATAGCAAGGCACACAGCAGATGGTGACGCTTTTATAACTATAAATCAAATTCCCAGTTCAAATATATCACCACACTACATGATTCAAATCATTTTTTATCTAAAATAAAACCTTTATTTTCGTTAATATTTATCCGCTTTTCTCTCTTTAAATAGCGACTTTTTCATGACAACGCCACAACAATCTTTATATAATTACGAACAACTTCAACAAATTTTTATTGAAGATTATGGAGACGTTTTTAGTAATGATTTAGCACCAAAATGTGTTGTGGTAGTGCCAAGCCTAACACTCGACCATCAGATATTGTCAAAGATTAAAGGTCATTTTTATTATGAAGAGCGGATGTTGTGCATGCTTTTATTACTCAAGATGCCGGAAACACATCTCACCTTTGTGACTAGTATCCCTATAACACCGCTGATCGTTGACTACTATCTTCACATGTTGCCGGGCATCACGACCCATCACGCACGCAAAAGACTTACATTGTTGAGTTGTTATGACGCTTCAAATGTTGCTTTGACAAATAAAATTTTGCAAAGACCGAGGTTAATTTCTCGAATAAAAAGCAGTATTCCAGCTTCAATGCCTGCTCATCTCATTTGTTTTAATGTAACAGAACAAGAAAAGAAATTGGCTCTAAAACTACAAATTCCAATCTACGGATGTCACCCTGACCTCAACCATTTGGGTACCAAAAGTGGGGCTCGGAAACTCTTCAAAGCATGTGATATTCCTACGCCGGCTGGTTATGAAGATCTTCATACAGAATCAGATATCGCACAAGCCTTAATCAATCTTAAACAGGCAAATTCTGATTTACAAAAAGCAGTCATCAAGATGAATGATGGTTTTTCTGGTGATGGCAATGCAGTGTTTAGCTACGATGGATTTGACCAAATGATGCTGATCGGTGATCAGGAGATACGAGAATATTTGAAATCACATACCAAAATTGTGGCCAATAAACTCAAGTTTGAAAAATTCCTATTAAAATTCGAATCTATGGGGGGCATCGTCGAGGAGTTTGTATCTGCCGACCATCTAACGTCGCCATCTGTGCAATGCCGCATCAATCCTTTGGGCGAAGTATATATCATTTCTACCCACGATCAGATGCTAGGTGGAGAAAGCGGACATGTGTTTCTAGGCGCTAACTTTCCAGCTGATAAGTCTTATGCTTCAGAAGTTGCTTTTTTGACACAAAAACTAGCGATAAAAATGAGAGATCTAGGTGTATTAGGAAGATTTGGCGTCGATTTTATGAGTATAAAAAACGAACATGGATGGCAACATTTAGCCATAGAGATTAATCTGAGAAAAGGCGGTACCACGCATCCGTTTTTGATGTTGCAGTTTCTGACAGATGGTCATTACGATGCATCTACTGGTTCTTATTTTTTGAGTGATGGTAGTGAAAGGTTTTATTTCGCCACTGACAATCTCCAGAATGATAACTACAAGGGACTCACACCTGGAGATTTGATTGATATTGCTATGTACCATGGTATTCATTATGACCATTACCGTGGTGAAGGTGTGATGTTTCACCTTATAAGTGCATTATCGCAATTTGGTAAACTTGGTTTGGTTTGTATTGGGAAAACGCCTGAGAAAGCTATGGATTATTACAATGACGTAGTATCCGTATTGGACCAAGAGACAACTAATGAAGATGATGGGACTAGCGAAATATCCGTTTCTTAATCTAATTGGACGGAAACATTAATAGAAATTATGTAACTATTCAGGTGTATGTAGGACTAAAGTCAGTTTGTCCATGCCAAAGGCAGACACGCAAAATTTTTGCAACTTTCAGGCAAAAATACCGCCAAAATCAGGTAGTTTTCCATTTTTACCACGGATTTACATCCGTGGTTACTAATATTTCACCCCATTCGGGGTTATACCTGAATAGTTACGAAACTATTTTAATTGCATATGAATGGCATCATGAGTATGATCTAATAATTCCTAAATTACCGTATATTACATTATTTATTGATGCAAAGTAAAAATATTACATTGAAAGTTGTATATAATTCAAAATAAGTGTACATTTGCTTCTGTGATCGTCATATATTTCAGTAACGTTTTTGTAAAAAAAATGAGAACATTTTTCTTAGATTGACGGCATAATGGTTTGGAGTTTTTTTCTTTATTTTATAATTTTTATCAAAAATCAAAACAAATGGAAGGTATCATTGTGACGCTCATTTTAGGAGCAGTAGCCGGCTGGCTTGGAAGTCAAATTTACAAAGGAAGTGGTCTGGGCCTATTAGGAAATATCGTTGTAGGTATTATTGGCGGTTTTATCGGTTATTGGGGACTAGGTAAGTTAGGCGTCAGTTTAGGTACAGGTTATCTTGGATATATACTTACTGCCGCAGTTGGGGCGATAGTTCTTTTGTTTATCATAAATTTAATTTCAGGAAGACGTTAATGTATTTATGTGTAAGGCACTTTTGCCAAGATTATAAATCCTATCTTATTTCCAATCTTGGGGATTTGATAGGATTTTTTGTAACTATTGAGCTATAACCTAGTTTTCATACGCCATATACTTTATATCAACTTATGAAAATGAACATCTCGATTTGCATGAAGATGGCTAAGTAATGTTTGCCATTGACACTTTTCTCGATGATGGGATACAAGGTATAAGTTCTGATGACCATACGCCACAACCTATCAATAAACAAAAGGTATTAACAGATTTGCGAACACTAATTGCACGAATTACGACTCTTTTAAACATCGTAAACCATAGCAAATATGAAGGGAAAATACAGCATCTCGGTTTTGGATTTTTTAATGCAAACGATTGGATAGAATTTGCAGATATGCATCACAGGCATTATTTTTCTCATAAATTGGTCATCCTGAAACTAAAATTATTTTCATTAAAAATAATCAAGATCAATCGATTAATACAGGTCGTAAAACATGAAGGTAATTTCTGAGTGGCTTGCTGTATAACTCACCAGTGATATCCAAAATATTGATGTAAATTTTCAGTAGCTTTTCGTAGTGTTCGAGCGCTTTTGAAGAAGCGTCAAGTTCGGATTCCTTAAGTGAGAGTATCTTCAAAGGATCCAACCTTCTAGAATTTATTATCTTATTTTTTAGATCAACTATTACTGTATCACTATGCAGAGATTGCCACATTTTATATTGGTTCAATTCATAATAGAACGTGTTTTTAAAGTCGTTAAAGCTTGTTTTTAAGCTTACTTTTTTAAGCTCTTTTTTAGTACTTGCTTCTTCCAGTTTTATGTTGATATCCTGTCGCTTAAGCGAAAATGAACCCGACCAAGGTACATTTAGACCCACACCAATAGAAAATCTGTTTTGCAAAAGTAGGTCATCCCTCAAAGTATGTCTGACTTGTGCAAAATCCAAAATTTTGGTGCTTTTTGACCTTTGGACATTTAAATCCGCTTTGAGATATTGACTTTCAAAAACATATCCTCTTATTTCTGGGTGTTGATCAAAATCAGGCTTTAATGAGTCGATGTACGATTTCATTTGCGATGGTTCAGGAAGTCGGGTCAGGTCGATGTTGGCAGATGTGTCAATTTTTAGTTTGTCAGTATATACCTTCCATTTTAAGTCAAACCCTCCTTTTTTAATTTCCATTTGTATGACAGACTCCTTGAGTTGGATATAATCTAGTAGATCAGGAGATAATCCATTGGAAAGGATGGTTTCAGACATTTTTATTCTTTCATCAAGGTTGAATTGATATTCCTTAATCATTTCAATATTTCTGATTATCAGTATTAGTTCTATGATATCTTGGTACTTTTGAGAGATCACTTCATTTTTTATGATTTGTGATGCTTCACTTTTACGAGCCAACAAAGCATTAAATTTATGGCGTTCTGCCTTTATTTGCCCCAAACCATTAAAACTGGTACGAATCAAAAATTCCTGTCTTGCAGACATCATTCTATCCAACTCTGACCTAAATTCCACTTTTTCTAAAAAAGGTAAATTATCATCTAAAGTACCTAGTCTTAAGTCATATTGATTTAGGATTGAGATTTTTTCATCTCGGAGTCCATCAGATAGCAATGCACCAATATCTGTGTTTTGACTAAAAATGATAGAAGGAGAGACTAAAAGAAATATTAGAATGATGTGCGTGAAAGACATAACATTGATTTTGGGAAATATCATCATTCAATTTGTGAAATTCTGAGTACTTCTTTCTGTAAAAACGTATTGTCGGTAGGAATATTGATAAAAACTTCAATACCGTACAACTTTACTTCAGGGATTTTGCGAAATTTTTCAGGAATTTCTACAATCCTATTGCCTTTAGAAGCTATGATGCCTTTTACTTTTTTTGATGGATTAAAAACAGAAACGATGGAGACTGAATCACCTGTATTGATTTTGAAGTCAAATTTTTCTTGCACATAACCCAATACTAACGGTGGCGTAGATTCATAGTAACTTATCATACTTGTGAATGCTTTTACATTTTCACCTTCACGTACATTAATACTTCCCACAAGACCATCAAATGCCGCAGTTACATTAAATTTGGATAATTCTGAATTGAGCTGCAATTTTTTGCCCACATATTGATCTTTTTCTGCAACAGTTTCTTTGGGCTGCATCATCATTTTTTTATATTGAGCTATATTTAAATCGTATTTTTGCCTGACGATGTTGATTTCCTGATTCAATTGGCTGATTAAGGCCTGATTTGGGTTTTCTTTAACTTCTTTTTCATTTGATACATTTTTATTGTCCATCAGACTTTTGTAAAAGGCATCTTCTTGTTGGAGGTGACTTATTTGGGTACGAAGGTTAATAATCTCAATGTCTCTTTCTCTTTCTAGTTTGAGCATTTCTGATTTGAGTTCTTGTGTAGTCAAATCATTTTTTAACTTCAGACCATCTACTGCAAGGGTGAGTTGATTGATTTCTTCTCGTATTTCACTATTGTTGACGGTCATTAGCAACTGACCTTTCTTTACTTTATCTCCAGTTTTTACTAGGATCTTGACTATGTGGACATCTTTATCAAGGTTGATTTCTGATTGTTTGTTTTCGGCAAAACCAAAATACTCTTTATGACTTAGTCTCAGCTTGTCCAAAAGTACGAAGACAGAATATAACAGCAAAGGTGCAATCAGCCAATAAAAGATATTCAGTTTTCGCATTTTTTGTCGATTTTTAATAGTTATTATTTGCAAAAACTTTATCTTCGTAGACGATCCTAGAAACTTTGATACCATCTATCTGGCTCAACTTCGCAAGTAGATTTTCTCCTGATTTTATATCGTTGACTACAAAACTATATTCGTATTCATGGCTGATGACACCTTCAGGCGAAGTAAGCGTTCTATATTTTGAGAGATTGACATTTTGACAAAATCCTGCTAGAATAGACTCCGCATTTTGAAGTAGTTCAGTATTATGGATAGTCTCAATTCTCAGATTTCCTTTGATATTATGTTTAGGGTCAAATGGACTTATTTTCAATAAAAATATAATCACGCAAAATGTAACCGTACCAATGATAGCATTTTGAAAGGAATGGACACCACAAGCTATACCTATGGCCATAGTCGCAAAAATAAATGCTATATCTCTTATGTCAGAAATATTGGATCTGAATCTAATAATGGCCAATGCGCCAAAAATACCAAAACTCAGCGCCAAACTGTCGCCTATGGATTGCATAATGGTAGCCGTCACAACCGACATAAGCAATAAAGCATGTATAAAGCTATAGGAACGACCCGCAAGTGATGTGGTTTTATCATAAGTAAATACCAATAATAATGACAATATTATTGTCAGAGAATTGGTGAATAATATCATATATAAGGAACTCTCACTGTAATAACTACTCAAACTACTGATATCCAG
>JBBRJL010000062.1:0-9185 GCA_038219375.1 Chitinophagales bacterium
GAAACAGCCTTGACTTTTTGTTTCTTTTGTGTTAAGACAAAAGAAAAATACGCTAAACCATTATAGAAATGACCAAATACGTGATTTTGTGCCAAATTGAAAAATAATATGACACAAATCTACCACCGAAACTTGAGTTAACTAATATATTGAGATGTATGCCATACGATTTGAGCCATTATCCATTTATTAAACGTGCTAGAATGATAGTAACTTATCTTAATGTTTTCTAAATGCCCTACAATTTTCAGAATATATAACATATTTTTCTGATATTTGCGGTTTAAAATATTTTTACATTGAGTTTATTTCAAAACACCCGAATAATGTCATCCTCAAAAATTCTTTATACCATTATTTTTTCCTTTTTAATGATAGCTAATGGTATAGGACAAGTGACCAATATCGAAAAAGTAAAGGCACTCAATAACTATGTAAACTATTCCAACGAAAGTACACATGGACTATTGATTGTACACAGATTACTAGAAAATTTTAATAAAAATATCAATAAATTTGTCGATTTACCAGATCAGCAAATCAATTTTTATTCAAACAAAGACTTGCCTCAAGATATCTTTGAAGACCCAGAAAACTGGTTTTATGAGACTTCACCCAATAAATGGTACACCAAAGCAACATCAGGTGAAAACATCCTACCATCAGCAACTCAAACCAAACTTAAAGCCGTCGCTGCTGAGATGCAATCCATCACGGGAAAAGTCAATAAATTAAGATTTGAACTAGAAGAACAAATAAAGGTATTAGATCTTAGCAAAAGAGAAAACCTTAGTTTAGTGTATGATAAACTAGAAGAAGGTGTAAAATTGTATAAAGATTTCTATACTAAACAGCTTGCACTCGAAGCAGAAATAGAAGTTTACGTAAAAACAATTCCAGTAACTGCCGAAGAAATCCAATTTCCTGAAGTCATCAGTGCCATAAAAGGTCTTTATAAAACGACAAGGGCATCACTTCATGCATTGTATAATAAAAATGATGACAATTATCCAGAGCTTATAGCCGCTCAAAAAACTGCATTAGCTAAGTTTAATGAAATAGACCTTACGAAATATAACAGTACTCGGTTGATAAATAGTCGTGTACAGATGTATTGGAATAATATCAAAAGACAATCTAGTGAAGCCTTAAATGCGGAGCAAGCCTTTGCAGAATCTGAAACCTTACCAGAAGAGTACAAACTTTATGACAAATATTATTATTACTACAATATCTCTATCATCAACAAATTCAATAGATACGGCAATGGTATTGTATTCGAAAAAAACAGAATCATTGAATACCTAGGCGTACCGGTAGTTAGATTTTTTGAAATGCCTCATTATTTTAAAGTCATTTATCCTAAAAAACTTGAAAAAACAGAATTTTTGGCTGCTTCTGATCCTGTGATTACTGAACTACCGAAGAGTGTAAAAGGCAGAAATGTTGTTTTAGCTACGAGAACAATAAGAGTGGATAGTATAGTAGTAAACTTTGATGTGTACGACCACAAGATTATTGATGGTGATGTTGTATCATTAAGTTTTAACGGTGATTGGATTATTGAAAAGCTAAAAATTACCGAAAAGCCTTATAAGTTTACTTTAAAAATGAATGATACAGGTAAAAACTTCTTACTGCTTCATGCAGATGATATGGGAAGGAATCCACCTGCCACTATTGCACTTTCCTATCTTTTGCATGGCAAAAAGGAGCTAATCATTCTGAATTCAGACACAATAAAAAGTGAAGTAATCGAAATCATTGTGGACAAAGCAAATTAAATCAACACAGTTGTTCTCAATATCAATATAATTCCGAAGGTTAACAGCATAAAACCTGCTATTTTTCCGAATGTTATGATGTGTTTTGGGGTAAGTTTAGTTCTGATCAACTTTGCCAACAATACTTTCATAGAGTCTGTGACCATGACCGTAAACATGATACTTCCAAAAAGTATTGAAGTTTGCCATCCATCTGTCTCTTTGCCTATGACATAAGTGGTCATGACGCCTATCCAAAAAACAAAGGTAAATGGATTAAAAAAGTTTACTGCAAACCCTTTGGTCCAATATCCTGCATATGACTTAGCGCTAAATGCAGGTATTTGTTTGTTCAGTTTTGGCTTTTTTACAAGGGATATCAGTCCAAAAATGATCAATGTCATCCCACCAATCATTCCCATCCAATGGTGAAAGGTTTTATTTTGTGTAATCTCATCTATTTCTTTAATAAAAAAATAAGCTGTAACAATTACCAAAATATCACTAGCCCATATACCTGTTCCGACAGATAGTCCAGCCCTAATACCTCGCTGAATTCCTGTCTGTGTCAACGCCACAAATATGGGCCCAAGCAGGATACTAAGTGTGAGGCCAAGCAAAAAACCATCTAGGATAAGGCTCATATATAGAGATTAAACCTTGGACTACAAGACTTATTCATGAATACCTGCAGACTGTTTTTCTCTGCGTACTAATGCATTTTCTCTAGAAGAAAAATACTCTTTCCTGTTTTTTACGATGTCTACCGCAGTATGTATGGCTTGAATCATCGACGACTCGTCCGCTTCATTATTTCCTGCTATATCGTATGCAGTGCCATGATCTGGTGATGTACGGATGAACGATAAACCCGCCGTAACATTGGTCCCATTTCCGAATGACAATGATTTAAACGGTACAAGTCCTTGATCATGATACATAGCAAGTACGGCATCGCTTTTTTTCCATAAACTACTGCCGAAAAAGCCATCTGCTGGATATGGTCCCGCTACGATAATACCTTGCTTTTTGGCTTCTATAATGGCTGGACGAATGATTTTTTCTTCTTCATCGCCAATGACTGAATCATCTGATGCGTGTGGATTTAGCCCCAAAACACTTATCACCGGTCTTTCCATATCAAAATCTTGAATCAATGTTCTATTTAGAATCTTAAGTTTTTCTATGATTAGCTCTTTAGTGATCGTAATTGATACATCGGCAAGAGGTATATGATTCGTCACCAATGCAACTTTTAGAGCATCGCTAACCATCAGCATCAGACTTTGTTTTGCATCATCATTGTGGGTAAAATATTCTGTATGTCCTGGAAAAGGAAAATTAGCCAATTGCATAGCATGTTTATTGATGGGTGCTGTGACGATAGCATCAATACTTCCTTCTTTGATATCTTGAAGCGCCTTATCCAGTGCGATATAGGCATATTTTCCACCATCGACTGTTGCTTTTCCTAAGGTAATGTTGATATTTTCATCCCAACAGTTGACGAGATTTATCTTGTTCGCAATAGCTTGTTTACCACTGTTGATAGAGTGAAAACCAACCGTGCTATCTTTTACTATGTTTTTGTGATAAGACATCACTTTGTATGAACCGTAAATAACCGGCGTAAACGATTTTAATAATCTTGCGTCCGAAAGTGCTTTGATGATTATTTCGGGGCTTATTCCGTTTATATCCCCAATGGTGATTCCTATTTTCATTATGATGACTTACTTTAATATTAATATTTCTAAATTCAATTGACTGCCAAAGGTAAGAAAAAGTCATCAGTAGCTCTAAATTATTTTATGAAACTCCTATTTTGGCTTTAATTTTACATCCATTAAAGTGTTTTTATGCCTAACTTATCTCACCATAAACCTTTGCTTTGTACATAAAATCTTACTTTTGCAGTTATATTTTACATATTTTTATAAATATTTTAGTTTTTATGGAATATCAAATGATAAAGACGGAGCAGAAGGCCCTAGACATCAATCTCAATGATCCGATTTATGGTACTTTTGCTGAAATAGGTGCTGGTCAAGAAGTAGCAAGAAATTTTTTTCAAGCAGGAGCCGCTGCAGGAACTATTGCCAAAACCATGTCCGCTTATGACAAAACATATTCCGATGCTATTTATGGAGAGGAACCTTCCAATAGATATGTAAGCGAAAATCGACTCTACAAAATGCTAGATCATGAGTGGAGCCTTATGGAGGAGCGATTGAGCGAGTCGAGACCTGATGCTACCTTTTTTGTATTTGCAGACACTGTACAAGCCATCAATTATACTAGAACGATCAAGGGAAATGGTTGGTTAGGTTTGAGGTTCAAGCTCAAGCCAGATGGGCCAGTCAACGATATGGTACTGCATGTAAAAATGTTGGATACCAATAATAGGTTGCAGCAAGAAGCGATTGGTGTACTTGGCGTTAATATGATATATGCCATCTTCTATTACAATGACGACCCAGAAAAAATGGTTAGATCTCTCGTAGATAATATCAAAGATCGAGTCTCTATCGACCTTTTAAGAATAAATGGTGAAGACTTCAATTTTTTTGACAAAAGGTTGATTTCCCTTTATCTAGTCAAACATAAACTAACCTCTGTAACGATGTTTGATGTACATAAAAAGAGTATTCATGCATCTGAATTTCTATACAGAGAATCCTTGATGGTCATAAGGGGAAATTTCCGTCCGCCTACTATTGTGACGCTTGATGTTATCAATTCTAGTTACAAACAGTTTAAATCAGAGACCAATCTCCCTGACGACAAATTGAATCTAATGCTGGAGATGACCATGGAATATCTCAAAGGAGAGCATGCAGAAATTGACGAAAAAGACTTTTTGGATAGAGCAGATATGCTCGGTACTTTGGGCCACAATGTATTGCTATCTAATTGTGACAATCATCAGATGTTGATCAATTATCTGAGCGATTATAAAATTGCAAACTTGGGACTTGTGATTGGTGCAAGAGAATTACAAAAAATAATTACTGACAAATACAACAATAATCAAGACGGCCGACTACTCGTCGCTTTCGGAGAATTATTCAGTCAGAATATAAAAATATATGCTTACCCAGCTCAAAATGAATTGAGTAAAGAGATTATGACCGCACAAAATATGGAAATACCCGATGGTATTAAGTTCTTGTACCAATATCTGTTAGATAGCAAACAAATTGTGCCAGTATATGTATTCAATAAGGATATTTTATACATTTACCCTTATGACGTATTGCTAGATATTCAAGAAAACAAGGCTGGCTGGGAAGATAATGTGCCACAAGTATTGGTAGAAATGATAAAAGAAAAAGGATTGTTTGGGTATAAATCGTAATTCTTTAACTTTTTAGCAAATTATATTTTGATTATTCATAAAAATATGTCACCTTTACTTTTGATAAATTTTTTTAAACATCAAAACAAATACGTATGAGCTACAATCCTCATATAGAATCCGCCATAGAAAATGGTTATGATTTTAAAATTGGAGACTATTTTAGTAAAGGTCTCGAAATTTTCAAGAAAAATCCTGGTGGTTACTTGGGTTATGTTATTGTATTTATCGTTATCTCACTAATAACAAGTTTTATTCCTTTATTAGGTACATTAATTGGTGTGGTAATAAATCCAGCCCTTGGGGTTGGGATTGCCATTGCCGCACATAAACAAGAAAAAACGGGTAGTGAAGATTTTGGTAATTTTTTTAAAGGGTTCGATTTTCTCGCTCAATTGGTAGTTGCGAATATTATCATGCTCGTTATCTACCTAATGATAGCAATCCCTCTTATCTTTATTGTTGGATTTTCTGCCATTATAGCTTTTGCTAGTGGAGATTCTGATGCCATTATGGAATCATATGGTCAAATTGCAAGTATGGGATTGGGTATATTCGTAATGATCATCATTTTTATATATGTTGGGATATCGTTAAGATGGACTAATTATTTAATAGTTTTTCATAAATATGATGCTGTGGAAGCTATCAAAACGAGCTGGAAACTAGTTAATAAGAGTTGGTTTATGCATTTTGCATTTGGAATTCTTGTTTTCTTAGCATTGATAGGTGGTATTATTGCTTTAATAATAGGAATATTGTTCGTTGTTCCGATTGTTGCGATTGCTGATTACGCAGGGTTTGCAGATATTACTGGTCTCAATAAAAATAATGACATCATTGATGAAATAGGTTCATTCAAAGATGAATTAGTATAAATGACTAAATAAAAGTTTCATAAGGGTGCTCAGAGTGTATCTTCTGAGCACCCTTTTTTTTTCAACTATTTGGATAATAGTTCTAGTTTTTATATTTTTTGTGGGTAAATACCTGAAAAATTAAAAAGTGGAATGATTTTTTCTATATAGTGTTAATGTAATAAAAGATAAATGTACCTTAAAACAATCATACAGGGAAGGCTGGAATTCGGGACGCAAAAGAGCTATGAGAAGGTGACAAAAATGTTTCTTCAGAGGTTAGAAAATTACTATAAGTCAGATGTCTTTTTCAAATATGAAGACATATTTAAAGACGAAGAACTCTCCTTGGAAATACCACGGCATGTAAGTCAGGTTACTGACAAAGCATTTAGGACGACTACAGGTCTATTGGGTTATTGTGCACAATTTGCTGTTGCTGGCTCTATCAGAGCTTGGTTGATCAATGAAGGCGATATTGTCCATTTCGAAACATTGGAGCCCGATAGCGATAAAGGAGCTGTTCAGTCTTTTGTGCGTGGTAGAAAACTTGTAAAAGTAAAGGGAAAAGAAAAGGAAGCAATAGAAGCTCTTAGCCAAGCTATAGAAAAATATGATCGCCACGCTCAAGCTTATGAAAGAAGGGCAAAGGTCAACTTCATGATGAAAAACTATCATGACTCCCTTAGAGATTATAATAAATGTATAGGTACTGACCCTACCATTCCTACAGCATACTATGGCAAAGCCAAGATACACATGATCAAGGAAGAATGGCAGGAAGCGATAGAAAACCTAGATGAATCGATCAAGAAATCTATTGCGCTTCAAACATTGTATTGGAAATCAAGGAAACTAAAAGCAGAGTGCCACATTCAGCTCAAGGAATGGCAAAAGGCAGCTTTTGACCTCAAACTTTTTACCAATAGAGCCTTTGAAGCTGACAATCCGAATAAATTTTGGGTCCGTTGGGCATTCTACCAATATGGGCTTGTTTTATTAGAAATGGAAGATTTTCCTGAGGCGTTAAGGGCTTTTGACAAAGCGACTAATCTTCCTGATATCGCCGACGGCGTAAACGAAGCAGAACTTCTTACATATAGGGGTATAGCGAAACAAAAAGCAGGCAAAAATGGATACGTAAAAGATATCAAAGATGCCGCCGCAAAGGGAGGTAAAAAAGCAAAAAACATTTTGAAA
This sequence comes from Chitinophagales bacterium, assembly GCA_038219375.1. Classification (GTDB taxonomy): domain Bacteria; phylum Bacteroidota; class Bacteroidia; order Chitinophagales; family Saprospiraceae; genus OLB9. Next base: position 7,179 of record JBBRJL010000062.1, read on the forward strand.
TCATTGAATAAGTAATTTTATATCTTTTTCAGGCGATTTGCAATCACAAAATTAAATTCCTTAAGCTTGATGTTTTCTCCATTTAAGCCTTATTAAATGATACTGATCCTACTGTAGCAAAATATTATTCTACATTCTTCATATTTGAATAATTCAACCTACCCAAAATAATTTACTTTTGTCTTACTACGTGAATTCTTGTTGACAAAATTTTGATTGACTTATTGTTATTTATTTAATTAATGCTCTATTTTGGGGCTTTTATTTATTCATGCTTTATAAATCAAAAACAAAATTCACCATGAGTCAGACCGCTTTTGTATCTCCTACTTTGGAAGAAATCCAAAATTTTGAAGGGAAATACCCAAAACAATTATGGTATTTATTCCTAGTAGAAATGTGGGAACGTTTTTGTTTTTATGGTATGCGAGGCGTCCTCACGATATTTATGGCTGATCAAATCTTAGGTTTAGCATTATCTGACAAAGACGCCAATCTAAAATATGGTGCTATCCAAGCTTTCGTTTATGCATTCACATTTATAGGTGGTATTTTTGCTGACAAAGTACTTGGGTTTAGAAAATCTCTCTTTTTTGGTGGCGCTATTATGATAGTGGGTAACCTGATTATTGCTTTTTCTCCCCAGACATTATTTTATGTAGGTATCGCTTTGACGGTCATAGGTACTGGTTTTTTCAAACCAAATATTTCATCAATGGTTGGGGACCTGTACAAAGAAGGTGATAGCCGTAGAGATGCGGGTTTCGGACTTTTTTACTCTGGTATAAATATAGGTGCGCTTTTGGGTGGTGCTTTGTGTGTGTGGTTGGGTAAGTATTATGCGTGGAGTTATGCTTTTTTAGCTGCGGCTATTGTAATGATGATCGGCCTTATTACTTTCTATTATACTAAAAAACACCTTGGTCCAATCGGTGACTCACCTTTGCTAAATCTTGAAGACAACAAGAGAAAAAATCGTGAGATAATGGTTTACGCAGGGTCGTTGCTTAGTATTCCGCTCATTTTTATCATGATAAAAAACACTGCTTATACAGACATGTTTATGTACACAATAGGTCCGTTGGCTTTAGTTTATTTTTTCTACGAGATGTTTAAAATTGCTAGTCCGGCATTCAGAAAAAAACTGATTGCAGCACTTATATTTATTGTATTCTCCATTATATTCTGGGCCTTTTTTGAACAAAGTGGTGGTTCTCTAGCACTTTTTGCAGAAAAAAATCTTTCATTCAATTTGCTTGGCATCCACATAGACCCCAATGTGGTCAATAATACTTCCAACTCATTGTTTGTAATATTATTTAGTCCTTTGATAGGTCTTCTGTGGGTATGGATGTCTGGCCGAAAAATAGAACCTAATACTGTCATAAAATTTGGATTAGCGTTTTTATTCCTAGCCGGTGCATTTTATGTATTTTATGCCACTAAATTTTTTGCAGGACCTGATGGTATTACTTCTTTGAATGTATTTACAGCAGCGTACCTAATATTAACAATTGGTGAGCTTTGCCTTTCGCCTATTGGACTGTCTATCGTCACTAAGTTATCCCCAAAACATCTTGGTGGTATGATGATGGGTATGTGGTTTCTAGGTAGTGCATACGGTCAGTATGTGGCAGGAATACTGGGTGCAGGCATGTCAATACCTAATGCAAATGCCGGTTTGCCAGAGAAGCTAATAGCTTACACAGATGGGTATTATCAATTGGCAATTTATGCGCTCATAGCGGGTATATTGCTAATCATCATATCACCTATCATTCGTAAATTAATGCAAGAAGTCAAATAATAAGAAAAATCATTATCATCTAAAAATTCAAAATATGTCAGACATCAAAATCACCAACGACTTTTTTAAAGATAAAGTAATCGGCCATCCTGCAGGACTTTTTGTCTTGTTTTTTACAGAAATGTGGGAGCGATTTTCGTTTTACGGTATGCGGTCGTTGCTTGTACTTTTCTTCATGGCTCCCATAGTGAATGGTGGCT
>JBBRJL010000063.1:0-9153 GCA_038219375.1 Chitinophagales bacterium
TGTTTTTTAATACCTGTAATGTTCCGGTTTGTAAGGTCCTTCAGCAGAAATGCCAAGGTATTCAGCCTGATCGGGTGTTAAAATAGTAAGTTTTACGCCGAGTTGTTCAAGGTGTAAACGGGCAACTTCTTCATCGAGGGCCTTTGGCAAACGGTAAACATCTACCGGGTAATCATTTTTCCAAAGTTCTAGCTGTGCCAGCGTTTGGTTGGTAAACGAGTTCGACATTACAAAAGATGGATGACCTGTGGCACAACCAAGGTTAACCAATCTACCTTCGGCAAGCAAAATGACATCTTTACCATCAATATTGTATAAATCTACTTGTGGTTTGATCTGATCTTTTGTGTGACCATAGTTACCATTCAGCCAAGCCATATCTATTTCATTGTCAAAGTGACCGATATTACATACGATGGTCTTATCATTCATCTTTCTGAAGTGCTCCTCTCTGATGATGTTTTTATTTCCAGTAGCGGTAACCACAATACTAGCTTCAATAAGGGCTGTGTCCATTTTTTTAACAGCAAAACCGTCCATCGCTGCTTGTAAAGCACAGATAGGATCTATTTCTGTCACTACTACTCTACAACCTGCACCTCTTAATGATGCCGCAGACCCTTTTCCTACATCACCATAACCTGCTACTACAGCAACCTTTCCAGCCATCATGATGTCTGTCGCTCTTCTGATAGAATCCACTAGAGATTCTTTACAACCGTATTTGTTGTCAAACTTAGACTTCGTAACAGAGTCATTGATGTTGATCGCAGGAAGTACTAATGTACCATTTTTTTCTCTTTCGTACAATCTGTGTACACCTGTCGTCGTCTCTTCAGAAAGACCTTTGATGTCACCTACTAATTCAGGGAATCTATCAAATACCATATTGGTCAAATCACCACCATCATCAAGGATCATATTGAGTGGTCTACTATCTTCAAATGCAAATAATGTCTGCTCTATACACCAGTCAAACTCTTCCTCATTCATACCTTTCCAAGCAAATACAGGAATACCTACTGCTGCAACTGCTGCTGCTGCATGATCTTGTGTAGAGAAGATATTGCAAGAAGACCAAGATACTTCAGCACCCAATTCTACAAGTGTTTCTATAAGTACTGCAGTTTGGATCGTCATGTGAAGACAACCTGCTACTCTTGCACCTTTAAGTGGTTTAGTAGCACCAAACTCTTCTCTCAAAGCCATCAAACCTGGCATTTCAGCTTCTGCTAATGTGATTTCTTTACGGCCCCATTCAGCAAGATTAATATCTTTTACCTTGTAAGCCATACTTTTTTCTGTATGTATCATGTATTAAAATTTAAACATTTCTTTAAAATTGCCACAAAGGTAAGTAAATAGTGTAATAATATAGAAACGTTACATGCGTATTAACGTATTATGAACATATAATTATGTGTTTTATGTCAATATTTTGACGAAACTAAGATAAGTAGTAAGAAAGTCATCATCAATCCAATACCGTAATATCTCCGTACAAGGTTTTTTCTACCTCATTTTCTATATAACTAATGAGATAGATATACACACCAGAAGCTACTTTTCCTTTTGGTTGCCAGCCATCTTCCCTATTATTTACGACGGCATTATTTTTTATAAACATCAGATTGCCCCATCTATCATATATGGCCAGGGTATAGTTGGTGCTATTATTTCCTTTGAGATAAAAGATACTATTTTCTGGATCGGAAGCTTCGTTGGATATAACATTGGGTAAATATAACTTAGTATCTAGGAAGGTAATGCTTAGTTTCGCTTCGTTTTTACAACCGTTTTTGTCTTCTATTGCGATGGTGTATGTGCCTTCGCTCGCGGATAAAAGCGTAGGGAATGGGCAATCTCCACAGTCTAAAGATGAGCTTGGCGACCATAGGTAACGGTCTATCTCTCCATCATAAGTGACTGGTAATTTCAAACCTGCTACAAAGACGGTATCTATCATATCTATTGCCGACACTTCTGGGATTGGGTAGATGTTGATGGTCATTTCTTTTTCTTGCGGACATCCATATTGGTCGGTAGCGGAGAGGATGTAATCACCGCTTTCTGCAAAGGATATTGGGTTACTGATCGGAATATCATCGAGCATTAGCTGATCGTGTGGTGATATGATGGTGACCTCAGTATTGCTGCCTTCGCAAAAGTCAAAATTACCAGCTACATCTATGGGAACATCAGGATAAAAGGCAAGGTTTAAGGTAAAAAACACACTGTCGCACCCAAGTTTACTACTGATAGTATCTGTAAAAGTCCCAGGTATAACATACGTTTTGTCCATGTAGGTATAGTTCTGACCGTCGCATATTTGTGCATTTGTCGCCATACTGGCCGCTTGTGGCAATTTGGTAATGGTAAAGGTATCAGAAGTGGCACAGTCATATTGATTGGTGATTTGGTAGGAGTAGATACCTGCTGCTGAGATATTGCGTACACGATCTGTAAGGCCATCTGACCATGTCAATGACTCATTGTTTTCTAGGCTGATATCTACTGTATATTCGCCGTCAAAACAGATGGATACATCATCTTTTTCTATAACCGTAGGCAATGGATTTATTGATAAATTAATCTGTGCCGTATCGTAACAAATACCATTGGTGGTTTCGTAGTAGATCACGCCATCAAAGGGTGCTTTCAACTGATCAATATCAATTATTTGATTAAAATCAGCATCATAATATGTCCCGTCTAGATCAGCATTTGTACCTGCTAACATCTTTATTACTAGGGAAGTATCGCCTTCGCAATAGGATCGTATGGTATCCAAACCTGCATATGGCAATGAGGCTGGAAAAACCAAGGTAGCTATGGCAGGGTTACCACCGATGCTGTCGTACCAAACGGTAAATTGGAGTGTGATTTCATTTACCTTTGTTGTATTATTTAGGTAAGCGTTTTTTATGGCATCCATGTAGTCTGTTATGGAAGTACTGCCGTTATTGATGATACGCCATGTATTGCCTGATGATGTGGTGGTGTAGTTTCCCGAAGATATATTGATATTTGATAGTGATGTAGGCGACACAACTGTTATGACCAAGCTATCTATAGGGTACTCGTTGCGTATCTTAATGTCTAAGTCCGAGAGTGGCGCGGCGTCATAAGAGCAGAGGCTGTCAACTCGAAAGTCTATCCCCTCTGCCGTACTATCATCTACATCTAGGTCAATAAATCGCTGACAGGATTCCCAGGTGGTGGCATTGTAATGTTTATGAAATACGTAGACACGTTCCGTAATATTTAAGGGTTCCAGATGTGAAAACTGCAAAGCTCCTGTCTCAGCATCTAGCTTATACCATCCTACGGGAATGGTGTTGTCTATCTTTTTTGGTGATCCCAAAAAATAGAGATTTGTCGAGTCACATCCGTATTGTATAGAAACCAAATTTCGGGAACTGAAACTCGGTGAGAATAATTGTCCAAGATCCAATATCGTGCTATTATTGTCAGGATTGACCATGTCGAGTAACATCAATTTGTCCGTATTTCTTGAAAAATAAATGTATTTACCTTTATGTTTTACTAATCTACCTACTAGAATATCCTGCTCTCTTGGGGGTGAAGGCTACGGGATGACTTACTGGTTGCCTGATTCTAGTATAGGTATTTGTGTTTATATTGTACTCACTAAAGGTTAATCCTGAAGTATATAAAATGGAGTCTGATATAAAATCAATATTAGTGATCTGCGTATAGTACTGTATTAAAAAAGGGGTAGTTTCAGGTGTAAGATCAAGTAAAAATATCAAACTATCAGTACTTACTTCATATCTGAATAAAGCACCTTCATATTGCATAAAATACACATACCTTCTATCAAGACTATATTCAAAACTATGTATTTCTTCCAATGAAAAAGCTTTGTTTAGATCCATAAATCTTTGTTGCGTAATTGAAAACAACAGTTCCTGATTGCCTTGAAAAAAATCATATTTATACATGTGATATCGTGGCGTACCATCGCCGTCGATCTTTTGCCAAGCAAATATATCTTGTGCAAATGTGTGGTATGAAACCATTGAAATTAGGATGATATATAAATATTTCATAAAACCCGAAATTCTATTTTATTGTCTGAAATATTTGAAAAAATGTTGATGACTGCGACATGGGTACAGTCATCAACATCAGTTTATTTTTATAATTCCTTATCGAGATAATATTTTCAATTCTGATGATGCTAATTTGCAAATATATTTTTCCGAAAAGTGATTTTAATGTTTTAGATTTCTTCTGCAAAGTTAAACAATAAATGAATACCTTTGTCAGATTATAAATAATTTTTTATAAATTTATTTATAATATATATATATAGAATATCAGTTAGTTATGAAAGTAGGCATTTACCTTAATAAAGATTTATGATGGATCAATTGATAAAAAAATTTCCGGCACAGCTGAAAGAAGCAATAGAAATAGGGGAAAATGCTGTAATTCGCCCTCACGCAAAACCTATATACAAAGTTGTCATGGCTGGTATGGGAGGCTCAGGTATTGGTGGCGCATACGTATCTGATATGATATGCGATGAGTGTACTGTACCGTATATCGTACAGAGTAGCTACAAACTTCCTGCATACACGGATGAAAATACATTAGTAATTATCTCGTCTTATTCTGGAAATACAGAAGAAACATTTTCTGCCCTAGAACAAGCTAATCGAGCTAATGCTAAAATAGTGTGTATTGCATCAGGTGGAAAAATACTCGAATATGCTGTTTCTAATGGATTGGATTATATCAAATTACCATCAGGGTGGCCATCACCTAGGGCTTGCCTTGGTTTCTCCATGGTGGCACAGCTTTTTGTTCTGAATAAATTGGGATTGATTTCACATGCGACCATTGATCAAGTGAAAATGTCATCAGACTTATTGAGCTTTGAGCAAGAAGACATCATGCAAAAGGCCGAAAAACTAGCAGGACTATTAGTCAAAAAAACACCTGTAATCTATACGACAGACCGTAATGAATCTGTTGCAATCAGGTGGAGACAGCAGATCAATGAAAACGCCAAAGTACTATGTTGGCATCATGTCATCCCCGAGATGAACCACAACGAACTAGTAGGCTGGAAATCGAAAAATGAAGATTTAGCGGTTATATTCTTACGTAATAGAGACGATCTCAAAAAAAATCAGATCAGAATTGATATCAGCAAACAAATTATTAGCAAATTGGCTCCCACAGTTATAGAAATCTATTCCAAAGGTCAGTCGCTTACGGAAAAAATGATGTACTTGACGCACTTGGGAGATTGGGTGAGCTGGTATTTGGCAAAGCTTAATAATGTGGACGCTTCGGAAATTCAAGTGATTGATTTTCTGAAAGCAGAGTTAGAGAAATCCAATATATAAAGTCAATAGCGTAAGAATATCCTGGACGGCAAGTATAACTAAGCTTACAAAGTGACTTCCTCTCCAGGTGACGGTATATCTATCATTCCCATGCCTTTGTCCATTAAGAAGTGTTTAAAACTCTTTTGTGTCTCTAGTTCACCATGTACAAGGAATATTTTTTTGACTTTCCCCTTTTGGTTTTCAATAAAGTCGTACATTTCATTTTTGTCTCCATGGGCTGAAAATGAATCCATAATTTTAACTTCAGCTCTCACTACTTTGTTTTCACCAAAAACCCTAATGGTTTCGGCTCCTGAACGCAATATGCCACCTGGTGTTTCTGGTGAGCAGTAGCCAACCATAAGGAAGGTGTTTTTAGGGTTTTCTATATTATTGAAGAGGTGATGTTTGACACGACCTGCATTCATCATACCAGATGCAGAGATGATAATACACGGCTCTTGACTAGCATTAAGTGACTTGGAAGCTTCTACTTCTTTGATATAAAAAAGACTATTAAAACCGAATGGATTTTCATCAATAAGCATATATTCATTTATTTCTGAATCAAAACACTCAGGATGTAGACCAAAAATATGGGTCACATTGACAGCAAGTGGGCTATCAACATAAATCTTGATACGGGGCAATAGTCCTGCTGTTTCCATTTTGTCGAGCATGTATACGATCTCTTGGGTACGTCCAAGACTGAATGCTGGAATGATGAGTTTACCTCTTTTTTCTACACAAGTATGCCTTATCACTTCGAGAAATTGTTCAGACTGCTCAGGGCCAGACTCGTGTACTCGATCGCCATAAGTGGACTCACAAATGAGATAATCTACCTCTGGCATGGGCTGAGGATCACGCAGTATTGGTCTATCAGGTCTACCGATATCACCTGTGAATCCTAAGAGGGTCTCTTTGCCATTTTCATTGATTTTCAGAGTCACTGAAGCACTACCCAATATATGGCCGGCATCTTTGTACAATACCTGAACATTGGGATGTATTTGCTCCCACACGTCGTATGGATGACCTTCAAATTTGACCATAGCTGGTCCCACATGCTCACTAGTATAGAGTGGTTCACGGACCACATTTATTTCTTTTTTACGTTTCTTGAGTACCTTTTCATTATGCCACATTACGTCCATTTCCTGGATTTTGGCACTATCCAACAACATTACGGCACAGAGGCTTCGCGTAGCATGTGTGGCGTGTATGGGGCCAGAATAACCGTCTTTTACCAACTTAGGTATTCGTCCACAATGATCAATATGTGCATGAGATAATATAAGACAATCAATCTCTGATGGCTTAAAATACCATTGATTATTCCAATCCCAGATATGTGCACCTTTCCCTTGGAATAGACCACAATCAAGTAAGATTTTGAATCCATCTTCTAATTCAATAAGGTGTGAACTACCTGTCACAAATTGAGCTGCTCCACAAAACTTGATTTTCATAACATTAAAACTTTGTGCAATGATAAGAAAAAATGAAGATAAATACTAACTTCTATTTAGAGTGTTATGTTGATGCCTAGATTTAGGTTGATTCTTTTGCCAAAGCTAAAGTAAGTCTCGGTTTTAGTTTGAGCGCTTGCAGGCAATATTGGATCATCTCTGTTGATAGATTGTCTTCCAAATTCCAATAAACCTAATTGAGCACTAGCAGAAAGGGCTAATTTTGGATTTATTTGATATAAGTATTCGGCTTTGGGTCCTGTCCACAACGATGAGTAGGTAGTGTTAACGGGAAAAGCAAAAAAGTCTCTAGACAATTGCTCTCCTCTATCATATATAAGACCCACAAAACCACCCAAGTATAAGCCAGTTTGATTGCCATTTTTCATAGTATTGAACATTACGTTGTAATTTAATATGAATCAAATCTTGATTCGTCAACAGAAGAACCAAATGGTTTATATGCTGCCTTTTTGGACAAATATCCAAGGCTAAAACCTGATTTTTTGGACTTATGTAATTTTTGGGCATCAATTTGAAAAAAATTTAACCCCGCAAAATCATTGGCAGAATTTTTAAATATTTCACCATGCATAAAATATCCACCTGAAATCCCAATTGAATATATTGCCCTTTGTTTGGATTTCTTTTTTTAGACTGAGCTTGCCCAATGATGGAGATTGTCATAATGATGACCATTAAAACATATTTTTTATTCACTTTTCACTTTTTTATAATATTTGCATCAATAAGGTTATAGACTACCTAAAACTCATATGTTTTATTCAATTTGTATTTCCTATTTTGTCAAAATATACATGGCGTCTTTAATTTTTCCTTTTGCAATTAAGTTAGATGCCATTTGATGTTTATCACTTTCAGAAATATCTTTGATATCGTCGTCAGTTAATGTTGTATCTTCCATTTCTGGTATTTTGGTCAAAGATGCCAAGGCAGCAATTTCATTTCCCGTAAGGATTTTACTTTCTTTTATTGACTGCGGCAATCCATCAAACCCTATGGGAATCTCCGTCACAGATTGGTATATTTCCATTACTGCAGCCCCACTGGCCCGTACGTAATAATTGCGTCCCATTCGACCCATTAAGTCCAATTTGTGTGGGTCCAGACGATCGCCATTTATAACTGATTCGGATACAGCGATCATGGTAACTTCGCAGATGATAAGGTGACCTGCGCCTCCGTGCTCGCCTAATTCGATGATGTCTTTGACTTTGCACTCTAGGTTGATAGGTGACTCAAGTACTCTAGGTGCTGAGACCGTTTCGGAAGGCTCTGGTGTGAGACCTACTTTATCAAATTCACTAACGGAAGACGGGAACTCTACGGATGCCAAGGACATTTGCCTTACTATTTCATAAGGCACGACATTGACTACACATTCTTTGCTTACTCTTACGTTGTGTAGCGTATCTTTTGTGGTATTGTCGGAGACACGTCTATTGGATGAAAAAACTACGATCGGTGGATTGGACGAGAAGGCATTAAAAAAACTGTAAGGCGCTAGGTTTTGTACACCATTTTCGTCGAGTGTGCTTACAAAAGCTATGGGTCTCGGTGCTACTGCTCCGATGATATATTGATGCAAATCTTTAGTAGCAACCTGACCTGGAATTATTTTGCGTTTCATTATGTATTCAATTTGGAAGGGCAAACTTACGGAAAGATATTCAGAATTCTATAAAATGCTGATTAGCTAAATTGCTGGAAATGGAAAATCGTAAGAATGCTGATTCTGAACTGTGGGACTTTTTTGTGTAGTTTGAAACGCCATCTGTTTGATTTTTGCTTCCATTCATTGACTTATTTATGGATATTCAGTAGGTAATACAGGATACTCAGTACTGCTACTATACCAAGAATAATGGCATCCAATATTAAAATGAAATGCATCAAAAATGCTATTATCACCAAGCTTAAACTCAACATGGAAATAATAAAAGTAATCCTTGTATGCTGCAATCTCAGCTCCAGTAAGAAGTGATGCATATGACTCCTATCAATTATATTACCATTTTGATATCTTTTTCAGATCGCATCATCTGTTCGTTTGTAGCTAATTTTTGATTTATATCCTCTTTTTATAGCAAGAAAAAGGTACGCGATGTTATAATTTTTGAGGTTATAATTTATCTAGTGTAATTAGCCAACTTAATGCATTTTTGTATCAAGTAGGCGAATTATAAATATGTACAAAATGGAAGGCAGTTTCTTCTCCTTGCGGGCACGGGGTAATTTCGTCAGACTCCACGATAGCATCAGTACATTTTTGAAAAACTTCTGGATGGCGGAGTAGT
>JBBRJL010000064.1:0-9096 GCA_038219375.1 Chitinophagales bacterium
TCTATACACCGATTGCAACACATTTATGCTTTCTTTTTATATAGTTTGATGACTTTTTCTTTTTTATGGAAAGATTTTAAAGAAATTAAGCTGTATAACAAAATGTCTGAAACGGGACTTGTAGGTGCATTTCCAAGAAAGGAACTGGTTCTTCTGATTTTAACCAAAATAGGATACATCCTTTTTATAGGTGTACTTCCATTATCCGTCCTTAACATCACCTTCGGTCAATGGTTTCTTGGGTTCCTTGTCATGCACTTTATAGCTGGAATCATACTCAGTACCGTTTTTCAGTTGGCACATGTTGTGGAGGGAGCTGCTCAACCGACCCCAGACGAAAACAGGAATATCGAAAATGCCTGGGCTATTCATCAATTGAATACCACGGCAAATTTTTCAGGACGAAATAAGATTCTCTCTTGGTATATTGGAGGATTGGATTATCAGGTAGAGCATCATTTATTTCCAAAAATCTCACACATACATTATCCTGCGATGTCTTCTATTGTTAAAAAAACCGCGGAAGATTTCGGAATAATGTATAACAATAAATTTTCCTTTCTAAATGGCCTTCGATCGCATATAAAAATGCTTTACAATCTGGGACACGGCTTAGTATAATTGTGGCAAGATTATTTTAAGTTTTTTTATTCATGGTTCCAAATATTTATTCTTAACTGATATCTTTTATCACTTACCTTCCATAGTTTTTTGTTTATTTCTGACTCGATGTTTTCTTCTTCATTATTTTCGATCGTACTGTCAAAAAAATCAAGTCCTGTCATTTTTTCCACTTCATCAACGATCACCAAGTACTCTTCGAGTCTTTTCTCTGAAAGCTCATTGGGTATAATAAAAGCTATAGTATTTTTTCAGAAAAATTGTAATCAAGCAATACTTTATAAAAACCTGTGGTTATAATAATTTTGTTTTCCTTTCCTATCTTTTGCGATGCATTTTGGAATATTGGACCTGAAATGATATACAGCATTTCATTTTTACAGGTCCAATCCCTTACATTTTCTTCAGGTTCCTTCCAAATACCATTATCAAAGGCTTTTTTTTGAAAAGATATATTACTTACTGAAGTTTCGGAGATTTTAAATTATTGATAATAAATTAATCACAAATAATGAAATTTTATATACAAGTAGTTAATGTGTTGTAAATCAAATACTTTATCATCGTTTACTGAAGTGTAAATTTTTACGAGCCAATTTTTTATTAATATTGCCTAAATACTAATAGTACATACAAAATAATCCAATAAACTTCATCTTTTTTATTGATTCTTCTTCATAAAATATTTTCATAGCGAAGGCTGCGCAGATATTTTCTGAATCGACTGAATAAAAAATCTATTATTTTATTTTGGACTATTTTATAAATATACTTGGTATAACGCCAAGTTCAACGTGGGATTGGCCTTTTCTCCTGCTTGCGCAAGTTTGCAACTTGTGCGCCCTACGACTCCATTCACAAAACCTTCACCACCTACCTAGCCCAAATATTATATTTCATGATACAATATATCGCCCTAAATCCATCTTTCCAACTTATTTTTTTACCTTCTGCATAAGTCCTTCCGTAGTAAGATATGCCTACTTCGTATATTCTTATATTTGGTATCCTTGCAATTCGAGCAGTGACCTCGGGTTCAAAACCAAATCTATTTTCCTTCAATTCCACATTTTTTATAATGTCTGATTTCCACATTTTATAACACGTCTCCATGTCTGTAAGGTTGAGATTGGTCAGTGCGTTTGAAAATGAAGTCAGTACTTTATTCCCTATAGAATGCCAGAAAAATAAGATACGATGGGGCCTGCCACCCATGAATCTCGAACCATACACCACATCCGCAAATCCATCTAATATAGGCTTGAGCAATAAATTAAATTCGATAGGATCGTACTCTAAGTCGGCATCTTGGATGATGACTAAATCTCCTTTAGCTTCTTTTATACCTGTATGAAGTGCAGCACCTTTACCCTTATTCACTTCATGTTTGTAATAAGAGATTTCAACCTCTGGATGAAGACTTTTGTATTCAAAAACTTTTTTTTCTGTCTCATCTTTTGAACAATCGTTCACTACAATTATTTCTTTGGTTGTATTACCTATCAAATCGACAGATCTGACTTTTTCCAAAATGGTTTGGATGGTTCTTTCTTCATTGTATGCTGGAATGATGATGGACAGTTTCAAAGACATATTTTAAGTATTTGTATAAAGTATTATTTATCAACCTATTAAATCAAAATGTACAATTAATAATATTTTTTAAAGAAGATCCACGACCATTCATGTGGTAGGAAATGTTTAATTTCGTGCTCCCAAATAATATTATCAAATTTCAATAAAGTAACAAAAGTATTAAAATGAATTTTCATTCTCTAAAAATAAACGAAATAGTCTCCGAAACATCTGATTCGAAAACTATTTATTTTGAAATACCAAATAATCTATCGTCCGAATTCATGTTTGCTGCTGGCCAATATCTTACTTTAAAAACAAAGATCAATGGTCAGGAATGCAGACGAGCATATTCTATTTGTACCATCCCCGGTTTGTCAAAAGTAGGGGTTACTGTCAAAAAAGTAAATAAAGGACTGATGTCCTCATACTTAAATGACAATGTAAAGATCGGTGATGTAATTGATGTAATGACGCCTGAAGGTAATTTCATCATAAAGGCAGATCATTTGAAATCTAGAGACCACTATTTTGTAGCAGCAGGAAGCGGCATCACACCTGTCATGTCGATGATTCAGACCTTGCTCGAAGAAGAACCAAGAAGTACCTGTTATCTTCTGTATGGGAGTAAAGATGAAAATAATATTATATTCAAATCTCAATTTGATGCACTTAGCACAAAATATCAAGACCAACTTTATGTTTCTTATATTCTGAGCAAGCCGTTAGAGAAAAAAACTGGTGGAATCGGCGGTCTATTCGCCAAAAAGACTACCGACTGGAAAGGTGCTCAGGGAAGAATCGGATCAGCTATAATAGAAGAATTTTTCAAAACTTATCCACCCAAAAACACAGAACAACAATATTACATCTGTGGTCCTGGAGACTTCATTGAAAAAATAGAAGCATTTTTCCTTGGGAGACACATTGACAAAAAAAATATTCATAAGGAATATTTTACGGCAGTAACATCGACAGGTGAATCAGCAGTTGGTGTAATTTCTCAAGCTTCAGTCACCGTCACGTTAAAAGGAACGACATTTGATGTGACAGTGCCAAAAGGCAAGACCATACTCGATGTCCTAGTAGATGCCAAAAAAGACCCACCGTACTCTTGTACAAGTGGTGCGTGTTCTACATGTATGGCAAAAGTCTCAGAAGGTGAAGTAGTGATGGATAGCTGTTATGCACTAGACGATGATGAAGTAGCAGCTGGGTATATACTTACTTGTCAGGCACACCCTAAAACGAGCAAGGTGGTTTTGTCGTATGATGTTTAATGTTAGTAAGATTTTAAGATAGACAAATGTATGGTTCGTTTACAACCCTCATGATGATATGGCACAATACTCATGGATCTATAAAAACGAAGTAGGTACAGACTATGAAGTAAGTATTTACCATGGTGATAAGTCGGGGCACGTATTGATTTACTCCAATCAAGCAATCATCAGCATAGATTTTTCTGTCAAAACAGATAAAGCTTTTAGTTTTATGCTAGGCGAAGAATTGTTTGAATTATGTATTAGTCTCGAAAAAGGATTTCCGTCATACCTACTAAAAAATAAGGATACCAATAAAAATATTTCACAGGTTGAAACAGGCAATTATCCTAAACGCCATATCAAAATTGCCTTAATTTTAGTGATACTTCTAGGCCTATTAATCACCATCATTTTTCAATTCCTAAAAAAATAATGCCTTTTTAGTTTTATTTGTATATATTTGTATTTCATAAATTGAAAAGTTTGGAAAATTTAGCTTTACATATCGAAAGCCTGATATTTGCAGGCAATCCATCTATTAGTTTTGATGATATCAAAAATGCATTAGAAGAAAGTCTTGGTACCACATTCAAAGACGAAGAAGTGGCAGATGGCATAGGGTCGCTAATGGAAAAATACAGTAATGACACCTACTCATTTGAGATTATAGAGATAGGAGGCGGATTCAGATTTATGACCAAAGGAGCTTTTCACAACACCATCGGCACGTTTTTAAAGCAAAATACACACAAAAAGTTGAGTAAATCAGCTTTAGAAACATTGGCAATTATTGCATACAAACAGCCTGTGACTAAAACAGAACTGGAATCGATACGTGGCGTAAATAGTGATTACACAGTTCAAAAACTTCTTGAAAAAGACCTTATTGAGATTGCGGGGAGAAGTGATGGACCAGGCAAGCCATTATTATATAGTACAACAGGAAAATTTACGGATTATTTTGGTCTCAAAAGCATACAAGACTTACCCAAACCCAAAGAAATCGACCCTGTAGAAAATCAAATAGGCGAACAAGCACCGATAGAGGAAGAACAAAATAACAAAAAAATAGGTTTTAATACCATAGAAGAAGAATAGTAAATAAAAAAAGTGGAACCCACAACCTTAGTAAATAGAGTAGCAGAAAGCGGCATTATCACTTTCAACTTGGAAGATTACTTCCCTAAATTAGACTTTATATCATTCGATATTAAAGATTACCTTTTTCATGGTCTGATCTTGAAAGAAAAAGACTTCAGAGAGGCACTCAAAACAATGGATTGGTCTGCGTACCAAGGAAAAATAGTTTTGGTAGATTGCAGCACCGATGCTATCATCCCATTGTGGGCCTACATGCTTATCAATCAGCAATTGGCAAATGTAGCAAGTGATATTTATAACGGTACACAAGAGGAATATCTCAAAATGTACTACAGAGAAGTCTTACAAAAAATTGATTATCAACAATATAAAGATCAAAGAGTCGTTATAAAAGGATGTAGTAACAGACCTGTACCTGCCAATGCTTATGCACACATTACATCGATGATGCAGCCATATGCACAGAGTATCATGTTTGGCGAACCTTGTAGTACAGTGCCTATTTTCAAAAGACCACGAATATTACAAACTCCATAATACTACTACTAAAATAAAAAATCATGGATAAATATAAAAACATCTTTCCTATTTTCGGATTTTTATCGGGCATCATCTTTTGTCTCCTGATATTCGTTTCTTTCTCATCCAAAGATTCAACATTAGGTAGTTTTTTTGAATTACCACAACAAATAAAAGCAGTCAACCTTGACAAAAAGTTTGACTTTGCAGGTGAAGTGGTGCCTATAAATGATGATACAAGAGAGAGATTGGATAGAGAATTGAGTGTCAACGCTTATTGGCAATCTACCACCTTACTCAATATCAAAATGGCATATAAATATTTTCCAGTAGTGGAGCGAATATTAAAAGAACAGGGAGTTCCTGATGATTTCAAATACCTAGCTGTAGCCGAAAGTGGTCTCCGTAATGTGACTTCTTCTGCAAGTGCCAAAGGTTTTTGGCAATTTATGAAACCTTCCGCCATCGAAATGGGACTTGAAATCAGTGATGAAGTAGACGAGAGACTCCACCTCGAAAAATCTACCAAAGCAGCTTGCACTTATGTAAAACAAATGTATAGGAGATTTGGTACTTGGACCAATGTCGCAGGCGCATACAATGTAGGACCTACATCTTTTGCACGATCACTTGCTGAACAAAAAGAAACAAGTTATTACGACTTAAGTATCAATGAAGAAACATCAAGGTATCTATTCAGAATCGTAGCTATCAAAGAAATAATTAAAAATCCAGGTGATTTCGGTTATTATCTTGAAGATCATCAAAAATATCAACCACATCAAGGTTTAAAGGAAATAAAAATATCAAGTACCATAGCTAGTCTGACAGATTTTGCGCATGAACAAGGTATGACATATCGTATGCTCAAGTACTACAATCCGTGGTTAATCTCTTCCAAACTTACTGTAGCGCTAGGTAAAGAGTATACGATTAAGGTAGCGAAAGGATAACTACTTATTTATAGCATCTAGGTTTAAAACCATCTAGCTTATTGAAGGTATGCTTTTATGTTTTTATGCATCATAAATCCTTCTTTTAAAATTAGCTAAAGGACATAGAATAAAAATCAAAGTATAATTTTGATTTTGTGGTAAACAAATTGCCTTAATTTTCCTTACTTTTGTGTCACCTAATCAATTTTAAATCAAAATATATTTTAAATAAATGGAATTTGAATTAACAGAAGAACAAATAGCCGTACAAGAAGCAGCAAGAGATTTTACACAGCGTGAATTGTTACCAGGAGTTATAGATCGAGATAGAGAAATGAAATACCCGACAGAGCAAGTCAAAATGATGGGCGAGCTTGGATTTATGGGCATGATGGTGGCACCAGAATATGGTGGTGGTGGCATGGATACTATGTCTTATGTACTCGCTATGGAAGAGATAAGTAAGGTAGATAGTTCGTGTTCAGTCATTGTATCTGTCAATAACTCGCTAGTTTGCTGGGGTATAGAGACCTATGGGACTGAAGAACAAAAGATGAAATATTTGCCAAAACTTACTTCGGGAGAGTGGATTGGTTCGTTTTGTCTTTCAGAGCCTGAAGCAGGAAGTGATGCAACTAGTCAACGTACGACGGCCATTGATATGGGCGACCATTATCTTTTGAATGGTACAAAAAACTGGATTACAAATGGAGGCAAATCATCTGTGCATCTTGTAATCGCTCAGACCCATTCGGAAAAGGGACATCGTGGTATCAATGCGCTCATCGTAGAGTCTTCATGGCCAGGTGTTACTATAGGTGCCAAAGAAGACAAACTCGGTATCAGAGCATCAGACACACATACTGTTATGTACAATGATGTGGTTGTACCTAAAGAAAATAGGATCGGCGATGACGGATTTGGATTCAAGTTTGCCATGAAGGTATTGTCAGGTGGCCGAATTGGTATTGCTGCTCAAGCACTTGGTATTGCTGCTGGAGCATACGAACTTGCAGTAAAGTACTCCAAAGAAAGAGAAACTTTCGGCAGACCCATAAGTCAGCATCAAGCTATTGCGTTCAAACTAGCTGATATGGCTACAGAGATAGAAGCGGCAAGATTGCTAGTGTACAGATCAGCATGGATGAAAGATCAGGGTATGGATTATACTTCTGCGGCAGCAATGGCAAAGCTTTTTGCATCAGAGGTAGCCATGAAACATACCATAGAAGCAGTACAAGTACATGGAGGATATGGATTTGTAAAAGAATACCATGTGGAACGACTCATGCGTGATGCAAAAATCACGCAGATATACGAAGGAACATCAGAAATGCAACGAATAGTCATCAGCAGGAATATACTTAGTGGACAATTATACGAACCTCTTTGGAAAACAGAAACGGTCTAAAAAATAAAATTGCATCAAGAATAGGTAATTCTTGGCAGTTAGGAGCTTTTTGGGGTATCCCGGTGAAAGTACATTGGACTTTTGGCATACTTATACTATTTGTAACATACACAGCATTTACAAATGGATTTAAGCTATGGCAAGGTGTAGGATTTGTATTGTACACTTTTGTCCTATTTTTCTGTGTAGTTTTACATGAATATGGGCATGCCTTGACTGCGCGCAGATTTGGAGTTGCTACCAAAGATATCATCCTCTCACCCATCGGTGGTATAGCTAGACTAGAAAATATGCCGGAGAAACCTATCCAAGAGTTTTTTATTGCCATTGCAGGCCCTTTGGTAAATCTAGTTATTGGCAGTGTATTAGGCCTGGCCCTATATTTTGGAACAGGTCAGTTAATGCCTGAATTTGCTTTTGCAAGGTTTGACGATCCCATAGAATTTGCCAGATATGTCTTATGGATCAATTTAGCGCTTTTTCTATTTAATCTTATACCTGCATTCCCTATGGATGGAGGTAGGATCTTGAGATCGCTTATGGCAACTAAAATAGGTAAGGTAAGAGCAACTAAGATAGCATCTAATGTAGGAAGACTTATAGCTATTGGATTTGTGATCTTTGGCGTGTTCAACCAACAATTGACTTTATCTTTGATCGGTCTATTTATCTTCATGATGGCAGGCAAGGAATATGATCAGACAAAAGTCTTGGCTTTACTAAAAAATACTAAGGTTAGTGAAATCATGCGTACAACTTTCACACGTTTACATCTGAGTGATAACTATACTACTGTAATTGAAAAGTATTACAGAGAAGGCGAACATAATTTTTTGATATTTGATTCAATGGGTAATGTGTCTGGTTCGATACCTGAATTATTCATAAAAGATACCATAAAAAACAATACCCAAGACAAATCGGTCAATCAAATGATGTCGCAAAAATTAGCTAATGTATCTCCGGATGATTTATTAATTGACATTATAGAGATCATGCGTAATAATGGAGTAGCCATCGTTTCAGTTTCAGAAAATGACAAATTAGTCGGTGTATTAGACAGAAATAACATCGAAAACTATTTGAGGCTCAAGGCGGAATAAATTTTAAACTATAAAAGCGAGTCCCATCCTGAGATGCTACCTTTTTAATAATCAGTCGTTTTTACCCCTTAACCGACCCCCGACGACCCCGAAGACCACCGGCCCCTGAAAGGGTGACTGCCTAAAAGGGTGACTGCCTGAAGGAGTGAACACCTAAAAGGGAACACCCCTGCCCCTAAAGGAAATATGTTGATTATCAATACAGTACAAACATCCTTCTTTTAACCTTAGTATTAAATTTCCTTTGCGGAGTGGACTCAAAAGTATAAAAATGAAAAACCATCGGAACTCTAATCGATTAGTCCGATGGTTTTTATATATAACATGACAAGTTACCTAATCAGGAGACTATTTGCCTCCCATCATTTTCCAAAAATCGATTTGAATCCCATCGAAGCAATGTCGTCTATGATACTTCCATCACCATCTTTGTCAAGCATCTTTTCAAGAAAACTTTGATTGGTTGGTTGTTGATTTACTGTTTTTTTGGCACCCATAATGATGTCCATTAATCCACCACCTTGTTGAGGCTGTGCTTGCTGAGTAGCATTTGCTTTACCCAAATA
>JBBRJL010000065.1:0-9078 GCA_038219375.1 Chitinophagales bacterium
TTTTTGTAAAGAATAGTACGTCAACTAGTTTTACATTTTCTGTCTTGCTCCATCGGTTGATACCAAATAAAAGATAGTATTTATCACCGCCCGAAGGGTTGACTTCCATGAGATTGTAATAAACTGAACCCAACCAATTGTTGGGTGTAAACTCCTCATCTTTAATGTCTTCAGCTTCTTTAAATCGGTCCATTAATGGCATTAGTTTACCATCAGGCCACTGCATAAATCCGTAATATTTGTATTCGTTGTCTGATTGTTTTACTTCCCATGTGAATATTCTGAATGACTTATCATCGGGCATTTTTTTTGAAATCCATTTTAATGAATCAAATGGAAATTGATATGAACCTTTCTGAAGCAAAGCATCATTCATACCTTTTATAAAAATTTCATGTGCTTTCTCTCTATGTCTACCTTCCGCAGCATTTACCATAACGTCACAATGGTAAGCCAATTCTCTTTCAATGGCAACAAAATCCGATTGTCCGATCGAACATACAGAGAATAAGGTAGAAAGTGACAAGGTCAAAAATAAATTATTCATCATGAGATCATTCTTTATTCACCTAAAACGATTCAAAACTATGGAATATTATTATCAAAAATTTAAACTATGACAAAACTTAAAAGGACTTAAGTCAAAAAACTATATCTGAATAGCTATGGTGGATAGATTCGCTATATATATTTAAATAATGAAACAAAAAAAAATGAAAAATAGTTGATTTTTACTAGTACCGTTTAGCAACATTGGCGAAACGTATCAGATATGACAGACATGGATAAAGGCTTCATAATTGGGTTTGTCTGCTACGGAGTTGTGGATAAAACTCTCGACGATATTACCATCTTTCAGCAAAAATATACCTGGCATTTGTAGGCCGTCACCTATTCTTATGATATTTGGTAAATTTGGCTTTGTAGCCGCAACTTCGAAGCCTCGTAGCCAAGTTTTCAGACCGTATAATTGACTAAAAGAACCCTTTACCAAACCAAAAACAGCATAATTTTTGCATTCAGGATCAGAAACGTGTTCCATATTTTCCAGTCCAAATTCTTTGAAGTAGCCATCCGCAATATCTAAATCCGCCATATGAACTAGCACGATTTTTATGCCTTCAGATTCTAATTTTTTCCTTCTAGTGGAGACATCATAGAGAGACTCTTTACAAAACACGCATCCAAAATGTCTAAGAAAGACCAAAAGGACGGGACTTTGGGTTGATAAATCTAATAAATTATGTCCTTTATTTGTGATGATTAAAGACAGATTTTGTCTATTTACCATAAAATCTTTCTAATTTGAACATTATAACCCAAAGTCCCATTCAATTGTTTAAAAAAACCAATGAATTACGCCATCAGTCAATATTACATTTTGTCGAAAACTTCCATTACTTCTTTGACAGCAGCAGCAGAATCATGAAGGAGTGCCATCTCATCGCTATTCAATTTTAACTCGATGATACTTTCTATACCATTTTTGCCAAGTTTGACAGGTACGCCCACGAATATATCTTTTAGGCCATATTGTCCATCTAGCTTAGCGCATACGGGAAAGATTCTGTGTTCATCTTTGACGATTGATTCTACCATTTGAGCTGCTGCTGCACCTGGAGCATACCAAGCAGAAGTACCCATAAGTTTCACTAATTCGCCACCGCCACCTTTCGTACGATCTACGATAGCAGTAAGTACGTCAGCATCTATCAATTCAGTCACTGGAATACCGCTAACAGTGGTGTATCTAGGTAGTGGCACCATTGTATCGCCGTGACCTCCTAATAATAATGCCTGAATATCCTTGGGAGATACTTTAAGTTCGGTAGCTAAAAATGCTCTGTATCTTGCCGTATCCAATACACCAGCCATACCAAACACTTTGCTGCTATCTATTCCTGCCGCCTTAAATGCTGCATAAGTCATTACATCCAATGGATTGGAAACAACAATTATGATTGGATTTTTTGAATGTTCAAGGACAGATTTTACTACTGAAGTAACAATATTTGCATTGGTAGAAATCAAGTCATCTCTGCTCATCCCCGGCTTACGTGGAATACCCGCAGTTATCACTACTATATCTGAATTGGCAGTATCAGCATAATCGCTTGTGCCCCTCAGATAAGTACTGTAATTATCTATCGGTGCTTGTTGCCAAGTATCTAGTGCCTTACCTTTGGCCAGGTCACCTACGATATCCACCAATACAATTTCTTTTACAATGTCTTTGTGCGCCAATACATTTGCTAATGTAGCACCGACATTTCCAGCTCCTATTACGGTAACTTTACTCATTATTCTATAAAATTTATATGTTTAATAATTTATTAAAAACTTAGGGAAATATACGTTTGAATATTCTATAATATTCAAACGCAAAGTTAATGAATGGTAGTATTAAAAATAAATCCTTTACGACATTTAATACATATTATCTCAACAGTTGGTATTTTAAACACTATTTTTGTCCTTTAAAATGCATATCAATGTTAAATAAACGATTTTTAATCCTATTAGTTCTTTCCATCTCTGCCTTCATATCATATGGTCAGCACATACATAATGAAAATTGTGGTGTCAGTATTGAAGATCAAATAATGTCTGAATTGCTTCATCCTAATGATTTCAAAGGTGACTTGGCTAAGCTAAGGAATGATGTTACCTATGTACCCGTAAAATTTCATTTGACTGCAAATGATAATGGAAGTGGCAGATTAGAAACCATACATGTCCTGAATCAACTCTGTATTCTCAATAGAGATTATGCTGCATCAAATATTGTTTTTTATATTTATGAAGGCATCAGTTATATAAACCAAACCAATATATACCAATCCGCTGGAACCAATAGAAATGCGGTGCAATCGAAGAAGAGCAATAAGGCCGTGAATATCTTTATCACCCAAAATGCTGATTTGGACAATACTTCTTCAGGTGGTACGACACTGGGATTCTATAGTCCACAGGGTGATTATATTGTAGTGAGAAAACAAGAACTAGCAGCAAAGACGAATACCTTGAGTCATGAGATTGGACATTTTTTCAATTTAAGACATACATTTTATGGGTGGGAAGGAGCGCCTTACGACAAGAATACCCATGGGGAGACAGTGACTTTTGCAACAGTGCCTGGAGGCATACCGAATATCCCTGTAGAATTGGTCGATGGAAGCAATTGTCTGTCAGCTGCCGATATGATCTGCGACACGCCACCTGATTATAACTTTGGACTTACTGCTGGCAACTGTAGCTTTAACACCATTTTATATGACCGTAATCAGGATAGAGTCATTCCGATGAAAGAAAACCAAATGGGATACTTCCGTGATTGTGATACATTTAGATTTACGGAAGGTCAGACGGATAAAATGTTGGCAAATTTCAATTCCACTACAAGGTCTTATATTAGGTCTTCCTATGTACCAAATCAGTCAGAAATCACAGTAGCGCCAATTTTACATTTTCCAGAAGAAGGTGATACAATAGTAGATTTTGCATCTATACTTTTTGATTGGGACGAAGTGCCAGGTGCTTCAGAATATTTAATAGAAATAAGAGGCTCAAACCAGTACCAATCAGCAATTTTAAAAGAAACTGAATATTTAGCTACTTCATTAAGAAAAAATAATAAATATTTCTGGACAATTAAGCCTTTCAGTGATGGTAATGGTTGCGCAACAGTCACCACATCCAATTTCAGAACTGGAGATGGGACATCTTCTACCTATGAGATCGCAGAACTAAAGAGTATTTCCATTGTGCCAAACCCTGTAATTGATGCATCCTACATTAATGTTATTGTACATATTGATGATGCCGTAAAGGCTGATTTCCAAATATTAAGCCTATTTGGACAAATTATATCATCAACGACACATACATTGGACATAGGACAAAATAATGTATCTATTAATACAAATGTCCTTAATAGTGGTGTTTACATCTTGAATATAAAGGTTGATGGTCGCAATAGTTTTACAAAATTTGTAGTCCAATAATTGATGATCCCAGCCAAGATAGAAAACAAAATAAATTATTATCAGTCTATAATTTGTAATTAAGCATATTAGCTTTAATTTTGCCGCTAAGGACCAAATTCATGTTATCAAAGCAATATATTTCTGAAGTTTACACCTAAATTTCAATAATCTTTTTGTGAGAAACAAAACGGTCTACGAATTCAAATTAAAAACAAATATAGATGAATTTACACGAATATCAAGGTAAGGAATTGCTATCAACGTATGGCGTAGCTATTCAACGAGGTAAAATTGCATACACTGTAGAAGAAGCAGTAAGTGGTTACGAACAACTAAAAGCTGAAACAGGCACTCAATTTTGTGTGGTAAAAGCACAAATACATGCTGGAGGTAGAGGTAAAGGTGGAGGCGTAAAGCTGGCAAAAAACGTTGATGATCTCAAACAACATGCTGGAAACATCCTTGGTATGATGCTCAAGACGCCACAAACACCAGGTGGAATGGAAGGTCCCGGTAAATTGGTCAGAAAAATATTAATAGCCGAAGATTGCTATGCCGACTTTGATAAATGTAAAGAATACTATGTGTCTATTCTATTGGATAGAGAGAAAAAAAGAAATGTCATTGTCTACTCCACAGAAGGTGGGATGAATATCGAAGATGTAGCAGAGCAAACACCGCATCTAGTACATAAAGAATATGTAGACCCGAGTGTAGGACTGAGAGATTTTCAAAAAAGAAATATTGCATTCAATCTCGGACTTTCAGGAAATGTTTATAAAGATTTCTTGAAATTTATAACAAATCTTTACGAAGCATACATTGGTGCAGACGCCTCATTATTTGAGATAAACCCATGTCTTAAGACAGCTGATGACAGGATTGTTGCGGTCGATGCCAAAGTAACCCTAGATGGAAATGCATTATTCAGACATCCTGACCTTCTATTAATGAGAGATACGGACGAAGAAGATGCCACAGAAGTAGAAGCACAAGCTTATGGTCTTAATTACGTAAAACTAGATGGCAACGTAGGTTGCATGGTAAATGGTGCAGGTTTAGCCATGGCAACCATGGATATCATCAAACTTTCTGGTGGTTCGCCCGCAAACTTTCTTGATGTAGGTGGTACCGCTGATGCAGCTAGAGTGGAGCAAGCTTTCAGGTTAATTCTGAGAGATAACAATGTGAAAGCAATCCTGATCAATATATTCGGTGGTATCGTGAGATGTGACAGAGTAGCTCAAGGAATCGTAGATGCTTACAAAAACATGGGTAACATCAAAGTACCTATCATCGTAAGATTGCAAGGAACAAATGCAGAGATCGCAAAAAAGATCATTGACGAAAGTGGTCTTGAAGTACATTCTGCCATTCAATTGCAAGAAGCAGCAGACTTGGTCAAAAAAGTAATTTCATAATAGGAAACATAATAATCAGTTTTGGTTATTGGAATCACTCCATAAATGTCCTTAACTTGACGATCAACCATTTTTTACCCTGACCCTAAAGGGAAAAATGGTTGATTATCTTACTTTAGAGATGAAGTCAAATTTTTGTATATTTTTACTGTTTTCATTAAAGGATGAAGTAAATATAAAGAAATGAAGGTAAAGGTGGTCTTGTATAATATTTCTTTACCCTAGACCCCTGAAGGGGAGTAATGCCTACTTTATCATTAAAAATTCACTACTAAATAGTAGTGAAACCAAGGTGATCTTGTATTGTCGTTACCTTTGTAGTATCCAATTATTCCTAATCAGCAAACGCATGCCAGCATCTTACTCGCTATACGAACTCAACGAATACATAAGAAGGGTCATCGCACTTAACTTTGCAGAACCTATATGGGTAAGTTGTGAGATCTCACAAGTCAAAGAAGTGAGGGGAAATGTATATCTTGATTTGATTCATCATGATGAAAAGACCCAAGACATCACGGCACAGATATCGGCATCTATATGGTTTAAATCTTATCTTTTTCTGAAAACAAAACTCGGCGCTCTCTTACCATCACTACTAAGAGAGGGGACACATGTACTCCTAAAGGTGCAAGTAGAATTTAGTGAGCGATATGGGATGAAGCTCATCATAGAAGATATAGATCCATCATTTACCATAGGTCAGATGGAGATGAACAGGCAGAAAATATTGCAGAAACTCTCTGACGACGGGCTCATAGGATTAAATAAAGACTACAAGTTACCGAATGTTATCAAAAGAATAGCCGTCATTTCATCCGCTACAGCAGCAGGATTTATTGATTTCCAAAATCATTTATTGGAGAATAGCTATGGATACACTTATAAAATATCGCTCTATCAAGTAGCCATGCAAGGTCAGAATACCGAAAAAGATGTGACCAAAGCATTCGAATCAATAAATGAGCTGAAAAACAACTATGATTGTGTACTTATCATCCGAGGTGGTGGATCGAAACTGGACTTATCCGCTTTTGACAACTATAATATAGGGGCCAAAATAAGTAAATGTCAACTTCCTGTATTGACCGGTATAGGTCACGATATAGACTCCACGGTAGCCGACATTTGTGCTTCATACTCACTCAAGACACCTACCGCAGTGGCTGATTATATTATAGAACACAATTTTAAGTTTGAGACCACGCTAACTGAAGTCACACATTGGATCAGTAGATTGGCTAGTCAGTTGATCAAGAATAAAGAACTCGAACTCAACCAAACAGTCCAAATACTAAAAATCATTCCGTCTGAGATCATTAAGAATAATCAAGTATCCATCAACTATATCAACCAAAATATAAGTACTGCGGTCAAAAATCTTTTGAACCGACATAAAGAAAAGCTGAAAACCACAGATAGCAACCTCGCCCTACTCAGTCCCAAAAACATACTTAAACGTGGATATGCCATCGTAAGGCAAGGTGCAAATGTCGTAAAACGCAGCAAAGACCTTGATGCAAATAAAGAAATCCACATTGAATTTTTTGATAAAGAAATAAAAATAAATACCAATGAGTAAAAAAAACATGACCTACGATGCCGCTTATGCAGAATTGAACACCATACTATCATCATTACAAATGGAAGATGTAAGCCTAGACGACTTAAGTGATAAACTCAAACGTGCTGCCGAATTATCCGATTTTTGCAAAACGAAACTGAGGTCCATAGAAGACGATATAGAAAAGATAGGAGTAGTGACTGATTTTCAGTAGTGGATGGTGATGTTCTATTAACTATTCGTCGGTAATACCGATTATTCTAATGGATGGAGTGAAAAAGATCTATAAATCTTATTAATCTCACATCTTTACCACCTTGATAGTAGAGCTGAGCCCTCTAGCATCTATCAATCTCACAATGTACAATCCTAATGGATGCCCTTCTAGGTCGATGTAGTTCTGTAAGTTGTGGTCTATATATTTTGAAATCACTTCTAGTCCATTGTTGTTATATACTTTTAAATGGCCGCTATAGCTACAGTCTATGATGCTTATATCGATGATAGGATTGGGCCAGACTTTTATCCTAGACAATGATGATCCTACGTCGATGTCTAGCCCTGAATAATCTTCAAGACTATCACATACATCTTCATAATCTACTCTGAGCCGTGGATAATTGGCCATACCTATTCCCTTGTAGTACAATAGATCTATGTCATACTGTACAAAGTCGCAGTCCTTGCCTTTTTTGTTGGGTTTGTTGATGCGATGGAGTACTCGTGTACCGTTGCTACTACCCATATAAATTTTACAATCGGGTGCAAGTGTCATCAGATGAAAATTGGCAAAAGGATCTTGTAGGTACTTAAATGTATCTATCAGCTCTACACCTTGGGCTAAGTCTTCTTTCCACAGATCTACTTGCATCAATGAATCATACATAGTGATATAAACAAAGCGACTATTGGGAGAAAATTCTATACCAGAAAAACTACGTCTGTGCGGTATGTGTAAGATGCGTTGATTGCTGAGTAAGCCAATCGTGCGATCAAAATCAAATAAATTCAGCCCATTTTCTTTCGTAAACCATGCCCACTTTTTTCCATCGGGTGAGAATTTTGCTTGACCACTAGCTGATGTATTTCTTGTTGCTGGTGGTCCTATTTGTTGACTATCCTGTAGCATAGGCCCAGCTTCTTCCAATAGATATTTATAATAAGTATTATTGGTCTTATTCATCTGTATCATCCACCAATGCTTATTATTGCTATGTTTGATCGCTGTCAGAAAAGAAAAAACAAGGGAGTGTTGCTCATGAAACACTTGGTTTTTTTTTATCACCTTCCCTCGTCCCCCATTGTATGACATATCCACAAGTGTATATCTCATATCTTGTATCCAAAATCTAAGTTTCGGTGTAGTTTCATAATTTATATATTTATGGATGATGTAGTATAAGTCTTCATTCATCTCGTCTTTTAGTATCAATATATCCTGAAATCCATTATACCCATATGTACAATTTTCCCACCATTCTACATAATACTTTCCATAATTTAGACTATCCCCATTTTCCATCAGTTGATGATCTGATTGGATGACTTGGCACCCATTGGTATAAAACAACAACTTACCATCTGCATCGCTGACGCTTGCATTGACACCTGAGTTTTGATACATTACTGTATCCAAAGAAATCTGTAAATCATCATGCCCAAACTCTATGGTTGTAGCGTATCCAGGTGCAGTACCATTTATAAACAACCATACATAATCATCTTTTTCTTGTGCTTCTAGGCTTGAAAATACCAAGCCTAGTAAACAAACAAGAATATTACATTTCCAATATTTTTTAAATGTCGATATCATTAATGTTTCACTACTTTTTTTGTATCTAAGATATCCCCTGTGCTTAGATCTATAAATCTCACAAAATACAATTCTGCTACATTATTTTGCAAATCTAACATAATAGTCCGATAAGTATTTAGAAAGAAATATTACGATAAAATATATACGTAAAAAATAAATGCGTAAATTGGCCCTTGAACCAACCTGTAATCAAACTCTCTTACCAACATGATTACACAAGACGCATTTACTTCAGGCAAAAGCCTTATGGCTGCAATATTAGGAAAAATGTCTGGCATCAACAAATGGCAG
>JBBRJL010000066.1:0-9075 GCA_038219375.1 Chitinophagales bacterium
AATAGATATTCCAAAAAGAGAGTCTCGCAGTATTGTGAGACTCTCTTTTGGTTAATATGAAGTATCTTAGAAATATAAAGCACCCAACATCCATATTCTTAACATCTAAAATGATGCAACAGGGCTATACAATAAAACCTACCATCGAACAGAAGAAAATCATTTAGTGGTTAAACAAGTCTTTTGGGTTGTTGGAAAAACTATTTTTGAACTAAATTAAGTTCTCTAAGGGTTCTGAATAGTTAAATACTTAGTCTAAATGTTTCTTTTGATGGTCGGATAAATACTTTTGAAAAGAAAAACTTTCTTACCTTGTTTTGTATGTAATACTGGTATAAGAAATACCCATATGGCTGGGATTCTAGTGCTTTGATGTTGTACTTTTCCAATAGGCTAACAACCGCCACAATGATTGGTTTTAATAGGTTAAACTTTTTGCTTATATGCTCTATTGTGATGATAATTGTGTGTTCTTCTTATATATTATCTTCAAAAACATCATATCCAATAGCATACTCTCTCCAAGCTAAAAAATAGTCTGAGATAGATTTTGGGATAACTATGTTTTCCATCATCACTATTCCCTGTTTTATGCAAATCATTATCATCACTCCTTTCAAATTATAAAGTCGTCATATCATAAAAGATAATGCTCAAAATACCATGCAGAACCTTGAGTGTATGCTTAAAATTTATTTGCACTACATCATCCTTTACATAATATTCAATTTATCCATAAACCAATAAACATTGGATATATCAAGTATTATGCATCGAAATCCATATAAATATGCTATTGTTTTTAGATTAATGATCGGGAAAGCTAACCGTGCAATGACTAAATGACGAAATAAATAATTCTTTTCTTTGCGGTAAGCTTTATGAGTGTAAAATCTGCCAAATGCTAACTTCGGACCAATTGCTCTACTTTGGGTAATGCTTAATTCTAATAAGAAATTTTCAATCTGTATATCTCTCTCAAAGATAAATAAGCTACCTTGTCCTTTTATTCTTTAAAGTCCTTGCTTGCAATTCTCAAGCAAAATATCTAATGCTTATCTCTTAGTACTGCTACCGATTGATTTAATTAACTTTTGCAAATATTTGCATCCTTAAAAAGTCTTGACCTCGATCAAGATTTCTGAAAATTAAATTGCGGACCTTTGCGTAAAATTTATTTAAAATGCAATCTGAACAACTCATCCAAACACTCATTGACCAAACAAGACAAAATATCAAACAAGTTGAAAAACTTTATAATGAAGATTTAAATACTTTGACATGGAAAGAAAATCCAACTTCATGGAGTATTCTAGAATGTTTAGAACACTTGAATCTTTATGGCGACTTTTATTTGCCGGAGATAGATAGGAAAATAAAAGATTCAGATTCAAAAAGTGAGGATACCTTCAAAAGTGGGTTATTAGGGAATTATTTTGCGCAAAGCATGTTGCCCAAAAAAAAGCTAAATAAGATGAAAACTTTTAAGGACAAAAATCCATTAAGTGCAAATCTTGATACAGCAGTAATTGATAGATTCCTAAATCAACAAATTAAATTGTTGAAACTTCTTGAGCAATCTAGAAATGTAAATCTGAACAAAATAAGAATAGAAACATCAATAACCAGTCTTATTAAGCTAAAACTTGGAGACACTTTTCAATTTTTTACCAATCATATTATAAGGCATCTCGCCCAAATTGACAAGATTAGGTATACCCAGAAAAGTAATTCCAATTTTTGATTCAGTAAGTAATTATTTTTAATACCTTGATAATCAACTGTTTTTATTTATTTTGATAAAGATAATAAAACAGTTGATTCTCAAATGTATTTTATTTTACTCTCGTCAGAAGATTAAATTATCAAAATGAATTTTTTCAGGATAACTTATAATCTAGCTAAAGTATCTTGTTTCAAAACGCTTCCTGTTTTTCTATAATTTCGAGTGCTTGTTGTACATCTGATTCCATCACCATTATTTCCACATTTTCCAATGGCAACATGGTTTGGCTTTCATTTGTAACAAAGGTCTTAATACCTGCATTGTGAAGTGTAGCAACCATAATGTCAGCTACGATATGATCCTTGTATGTTCTGATGGTTACAAAATTTTCGTCGTTCATGATATCTGTATTTGATTAATCTTATAACCAATTTTTAGACCGATTTAGTTCCAGTTATTCTTGTAAAAGTGATTTTTAAATATTTTTTCCTGATACTTTAGCGATTCATTCAGCACCTAACTTGTTATTTTGAAGTGATATATAGTTGGCACTTAAATATACCCCTACTTTCTTCCATAGGGTTGAAAGGATTATTACTATCTTTGTGCTAAAATAAACCATTCTAATGCAAAAACAGTGGAATTTTGAATTATTGTCTTGGCTGTTTGCCATTCTTTTCTCAATATTGATGATTGCACCTATTTATTTAAAGGTAGGAGATTTGTATGCATTTTATGTCCAGAATTTTGTTTGTATCATTGTATTTCTCACTTTGTCGAGGTACATTTTTTTATTAGCTTATACACCTTTTGCTAGGGTCAAATGGGTAAAATTTTTACTTATCTTTCTACCAATACCATTGTTTTTATATCATATAGATTCTTTGTATGAATTCCAGCGTTTCCTAGATGAAGACGGAACTATCAGCCTTTTTAAAGGATCGAGTGATATGAGCGATTATGAATTTGGTAAGTATATCAGATATCAATTTATGTTTTTTTGTATTGGCGCATTGGTTACGATTGCTTTGATTCCTATCAGGATGATCATATCTTTTTGGCGTACTACCAATACAACCGATAGGGTCTGATTTGAGCTTGTAATTTTTTTGATCGCATTTCTTTCAATATTAAACAACTGATTATGTCTCAGATAAACGAATTTAACGAATACAGAACCAAAATGAACGAACGTATTCTGGCTCAGGATAACAAAGTTTTGAAGCGATTTTTTAGTCTGGACAATCAGACTTATCAGGATGGAGCATTATCTGAAAAAACAAAAGAACTTCTTGGATTGGTAGCTTCAATGGTGCTCAGATGTGACGATTGTATCAAATACCACCTAGGTACTTGTCATGAACTTGGTGTAACCACTGACGAAGTTTACGAGGTGTTTTCTGTAGCAAATTTGGTTGGGGGCTCTATTTGTATACCTCATACAAGACGAGCTGTAGAATATTGGGATGAGCTAGAGGCGAATAAACAAGCACGTTAAAAGTAAATCTGGAGTTAATAGTTACCACGTTAAGCTTAAAGATTGTGAAAGCATAAAACAGTACAATGGTCAATAAATTGAAAATAATACCGATAGCTTTACTTGAAAAATATGTTGCTGAGTTTGATCAATCATGTATATTTGATTTTAAAAATCTTAGTGATAGTTCATTAAGTATTGAAACATTCAGCTTTTATACGTCTGTATCGGCAGTTTTTTCATCTAAGATTGAAGGTGAAGAAATCGAACTCGATTCATTTATTAAACATAAACGATTTGGCATTGATTACAAGCCAGATTATACCCGTAAAATTGATGATTTATATGAAACTTATTTGTTCGCTCAGCATAACGAACTTAATCCTAGAAACCTATCTTTAGCTCATTCGAAAATAACGAAACATATCTTAAAAAAGCCACAACAAGGTAAAATAAGGGTGAGCAACATGTTTGTAATTACTCAAGATGGTAAGATCGAATATGTGGCTGCCACACCTGACAAAGTTGTGTCTGAGACCCAAAAGTGTTACGCTGATTTAGATATTTTATTACTTCAAGATTTATCATTTCAAGAAACTTTTTTTTATGCTTCTATGCTTCATTTGGTTTTTTTAAAAATCCACCCATTTGATGATGGGAATGGAAGAATGGCAAGACATCTTGAAAAATGGTTTTTGGCACAAAAACTTGGAAAAAATGCATGGTTTTTACAATCTGAAAGAAACTATTACCAACAACATCAAACATATTATAACAACATCAGAAGACTAGGATTGGACTATGAAGAACTTGATTATGATGAAGCATTGCCTTTTTTAAAAATGTTGCCTAATGCAATTAATTTGAACGTTTGATTTTCAAAAAGCTAACATTTTTCTAAAGACTCACTAATTCGCTAATCAAAAGATTGGAATTTCTTCCTAGCATTCACTCCACCCAAAATAGATTCGAAGCGATGCCATCTGCAAAATGTTTGCCTGCTTGTGTCAATCTATAAGTGTGTCCATCGAATACTACAAATCCAGCTTTTATTTCGGCCCCTATATTTTCCATAAAATAAGCACTGAATGAATCACCAAAAGCATTAATCTTATCTAAATCTACACCCCACATTGTCCTTAGTCCAGTCATAATATACTCATTGTATCGGGTATCTAACGTTAGGATTTCGGTTTCTGAAGGGATTTTATCATCTTGTAGTGCTAGGATATATTTTTGATTGTGCGCTATATTCCACGACCTTGTTTCGCCATCGTAAGAATGGGCTGACGGTCCGATGCCTAGATAATGTGCTCCTTTCCAATAGTTTGTGTTGTGGATGGCGTATCGCTCAGGTTTGGCAAAATTTGATATTTCATAATGGTCGTACCCATGTGCAGTTAGACGATCTATCAGACCTGTAAATTGTCGGCTTGCTTTATCGCTGTCAGGAGCTGATGTTTTTCCTTTTTTTACTTGGTGGTGGAGAGCTGTGTTTTCTTCTACGGTGAGACAATACGAGGAGATATGTGGAATGTCGAGCAATAGTGCATCTTCGATATTTTTTGCCCACATTTCCTGTGTTGTAGTAGGACTGCCATATATCAAGTCTATAGTTATATTGTCAAATCCAGTATCTTGGGCCATTTTGATACATGACTGGGCTTCATTAGCATTGTGCGCACGATTCATCCATTGGAGATCTTCGTCAAAAAAAGATTGAATACCGATACTTAGTCGATTTATTCCCCATTTTTTGAAGGAATTTAGTTTTTCAATA
Source organism: Chitinophagales bacterium (assembly GCA_038219375.1). GTDB lineage: Bacteria > Bacteroidota > Bacteroidia > Chitinophagales > Saprospiraceae > OLB9. The sequence continues at coordinate 4,984 of JBBRJL010000066.1, forward strand.
GTAATATCATCTGGATTGGCTTCTATGGTGATTTCAGTTTTATCGCCCCAGGAATATACTTGCCCAATAGCACTGAAAATCTGTCCCAATTCTCCATCCGTAAGCAAACTAGGCGTACCACCACCAAAATAAATGCTTGATAAAGATTTTTCTTTTAGATAATTTTTTTGAATTAAAATCTCTTTACAGATAGCAGAAACTATTGCATCCTTTGATTTCAGAGATGTCGAAAAGTGAAAATTACAATAGTGACAAGCTTGTTTACAAAAAGGAATGTGAATATATATACCAGACATTTTGTAATTTCGTTATACAATTGATTATTAAAATAAATATTGATATTCTGACAAATACTTTTTTGAGCAAGTACTTCATTAGCAAACAGCGTACTCGAAAGTCTTACTTTATCGTAAAGGTAGTGCTATTCATTTTATTTAACACATTTTTTGGTCAAGTTTTCAGTCAGAAAAAGGTCACAGCGCTGATTTCTACTTATGATTCTGTTTTGAAAAAAGAAGAAATTTCTAAGGTTAGTGTTTTTATTGATACATTGTCTGTACGAAAATATTACGCAGATTATGTCACCGAATTATTGTCAAAAGGCTATGTTGTGGCCAATCTAGATACATTTTATTGTCTCAAAGACACGTGTATGGCCATGATTTATCAAGGTGCCAAATACACGATTGGACATATAAAAATGAGTAGCGACCAAATCAGTATCTTGGAATCCACAGGACTAAAAAGGAATAGGTTGGTGGGCAAATCAATAGATTCTATACAACTCAATAAAGTACTTAAAACCCTTGTAGATCACCATACTAATATCGGATATCCTTTCGCAAGGGCAAATTATGACTCTGTAGAAATAGTAAATAATAAGCTTAATGCACACATCAAAATGGATAAAGGCAGACTCTTTACATTCGATAGTATTCAAATGGAAGGAAAGATCATTCTCAATAAAAAGTTTTTGTACCGCTTTCTTGACATAAAGCCTGGTGAACCTTATGCACAAGATAAAGTAGTTCGGGCCAATAAAAGACTTAACGACCTACAGTTTATAAAACAATCCACAGCTCCTGCTGTCAATTTTGTCAATGATAAAGCTGCACTTATTCTTTCCTTGGATCCGAAGCCATCTAGCAGGTTTGATTTTTTGATTGGAGTGCTGCCTCAACAAAATCCTGATGGATCACGTAAATGGAATATCACCGGTGACCTTACCGCCGAACTAAACAATAATTTTGGTCAGGGCGAGTACATCTTCCTACAACTAAAAAGGTTAAAACCTGAAAATCTAGAGCTCCAACTCAAATCTACGTTACCATATATTGCAGGATTGCCAGTAGGTAGTCATGTAGATTTCAGAATATTCAAAAATGCAACTCAGAATATTGATTTGTTTTTTGATGGTGGTTTCCAATATCTTTTCGGAGGATTCAATAATATAAAGCTTTATGGTAGCTACAGATCTTCGCGTCTGCTCGAGATTAATACAGATCAGATACTCGCTTCGAGAAGATTGCCAGGAAGTCTCGATATATCCTATTCGGGAGTAGGCCTTGGTTTGGCGCTTCGTGACTTAGATTATCGGTTCAATCCATCCAAAGGATACTCTGTAGAAATCAATACCATCGTGGGAAGCAAAAAAATCTTGCCCAACGTTACCATCACACAATTGGAAGGATTTGAAAACAGCTATGACACACTTAAACTCGTCTCATTACAGGCAGATATTGACCTTAATGCAGCTTATTATATTCCAGTCAAAAACTGGGCGGCACTAAAATTTGGTGGAACTGCTGGAATAAGGTACAACCAAAATCAAATCCAAACTAATGAATTGCTTAGGGTAGGAGGGAATAAGCTTTTGCGCGGTTTTGATGAAGAAAGTATTCTCACTGACTTTTATGCTTTTACTACCCTAGAATTTAGATTTTTGTTTGATCAGAATTCGTATATGAGTCTACCATTTGTGGATTATGGTGTCACAAGAGTGATTGATGCCAATGGTCAAATGGTCATGGATAATGTCATGGGCGTAGGTATGGGACTCAATTTCGGTACAGCAGCTGGGATTTTTAATCTTTCATTTGCAGCAGGAAGAAACCTAGGTAATCCATGGGACTTTGGCAATATGAAAATTCACTTTGGATACGTAAATTTATTTTAACTCAAGTAGACCCTTAAAGCGCTAATGCTACACTTTCGCCATTACATTTAGGAGGTTTGAAACCAATTTCCTTTCAAATCACTTTTTTACTGCTTTTACTTGTTCCACCGTCACCATCTTACCGAAGTCATTTCCCCAAGCGTGGTTGATATAATTCATCACATCTGCTACTTCTTCATCATCTAGTCCAGGCGCAGGCATCATTCCATTATATTCAACACCATTCACTGTTATTTTTCCTTTTTGTCCATATTTTAATGCATAAATACTTTCTGTTAGCTGATTTTTAAGGAAATCTGTCTTAACTAAAGGTGGAAATATCTTAGCCGTTCCTTCTCCATTGGCCCTGTGACATGTGACACAAAAATCAGTATATAATTCATTGCCACGAGCCTTGCTTTTTTCGAGATCACTATTTTGGTCAGTTGCGAAACTACTCAATATGATGATTCCTATGCAAAATGTAATACCTATTTTCATTTGTTTGGTGTTATTTTGTAAATACCCTTACCTTCTACGCCTACGTAAATATATCCATCAGGTCCCATTTTTACATTTCTGATACGACCTACATCAGCCATAATTTTTTCACGATAGACGACTTTATCGTTTTTAAGCTCGAGTCTTTCTAGGTATTGAAACTTAAGCGACCCGATCAATAGATTGCCTTTCCATGAAGGGTAAACATCAGAATCAATGAAGGCCATACCACTAGGAGCAATAGATGGTACATAATAATATAATGGTTGTTCCATACCTTCCATCTCCGTTTTGTCCGTCAGTTGGCTACCGTCATAGTTGATACCATAACAGATCACAGGCCAACCATAATTGGCACCTTTACGTACGATGTTTATTTCGTCTCCACCTTGCGGTCCGTGCTCATTGGTCCAGATAGCACCTGTTTTTGGATGTTTTACCATACCTTGTGGGTTGCGATGTCCATAGCTATAGATAGCTTGTTTAGCACCTTCATGGGTATAAAATGGGTTGTCAGTAGGTATGCTACCGTCATCATTTAGTCTGTACACTTTTCCACCATCTCGCATGATGTCCTGTGGATTGGTCTCATGATCACCACGATCTCCTATCGTAAAATATACATATCCATCATTATCAAAAGCTATTCTCGAACCGAAATGATAAGGCTTGCCAGTATTCGGAATACCTTTATATAATATTTGCTTTTCTACCAAGCTGCCATCTTTAAGTTTGGCACGCATCAAGGCTGTATTTCCACCTTTTTCTTCCCCTTCAGGCGATGAGTAGGTAATGTAAATCCAACCATTGTCTTTGTATTTCGGGTGTACCATGATGTCGAGCAATCCACCTTGACCACGAGCGTAGACTTCAGGCACATCGGTGACTTCTGATTTGACACCATTTTTTATGTGGAATAACTTACCTTTTATCTCTGTGACCAACATGCTACCATCCGGCAAAAAATCCATTCCCCAAGGTATGTCAATGTCAGTTGCCACAAGTTCGGATGTGTAATTGATCATTTCCGGAGTCTGAATGGTGGTATCTTTTTGGGTGAAACATGCATTTGCCCAGAAAAGAATAAAAAGGATGAAAAAATATTTGTCCATAAGGCTAAGCTCTTAATATTATTTATACAGTAAAGATAACAAAAAAATAGTGATTTTGATTAATATTAAATGCTGTCTCACAATCTTATGTCCGAAGCAGGCGGCTTTAGGACTGCTTGAATGCCTTATATGGCCAACATATCGAATATTACGAACAAAGTTTGCTATGGTAAATGGGTATAGATGTAGTTTAAAGCTTAAAAGTTTAAAAGTGTAATGTTGAGTCTACTCCGAAAAGTAAATATAGCACTAAGGTTAAAAGATGAAGATTTGTACTGTATTGATAATCAACATATTCCCCTATAGGGGCAGGGGTGTTTCCCT
>JBBRJL010000067.1:0-8967 GCA_038219375.1 Chitinophagales bacterium
GTGGAACTGGTTTACGGTTTCACATATCAAAAGTTAAAAGAGATATATAGAAGTATGTCAAATAGAAAATGAAGTTTTACTAAGGGCAATCCTGGAAGTGATAAATTTTTTTAACAATGTAAATTTTAAGATATGAAATACGTATTTGTGATATTGATGTTTTTTCAACTCGGAATGAACGCACAAACTCCTATACTACCATACACTCCATTAAAGTTTGATAGCTATGAACCTCTGTGGAGTAAAATTTCTGTGGATAGCAGTATCATTGATAATCAAAAATATGATGGGAGACACCATTTTTTTCCATTACACAATAAACTGATTCCTGTCTCTAAGGACGGATATATGTACTCGGTGGATATGGGTGGCCTTTTCGGTATTGAAGGAGGGATAATTAATAAAAGAAATCTAGCTACTGGTGCTATAGTTTGGTCAACTACCTTTGACAAAAGATCCTCTGATTTTCACGAATTTCCACAAGGTCTTACTTTGTCTGAAAACGATGAAACCCTGACAGTAATATGTTACCGTACTTTATCTATATACGATCCTAATACGCTCATATTTATTTTTGATCAGGTTCCCGTCACATGGTCTATTAGGAAGTATAATATTAATACAGGTGAATTAGTGGAAAATAATTATGTAGATGATAAAAAACTATCATTTAATTCTAGTGAAAATTCAAATTTCTTTTTTCAAGCAAAAAATGGTTTTATTTATTTAGAAAGATCAGATGCTGAGACTGATGAATATTATGTCATTCATAGATTTGATGATAAGTTAAATATTATTTCATCTGTTGACACTGTAGATTTGGACTTTTCAAATGATCTAAATGACATCTTACTAGGGGGTGTATTATCCTTTGGTAATGGTTATGTAAGTTTTGATGCCAAGGTACATGGCCAGCCATTATGGCGTTATAGTATGATCATATGGGATCAGGACTTTAATGTAGTTGATGAAATACCTTCCGAAAAATTTGAAACAATGTTTGTAGACAAGCCAATTCGTATTAGTTTGACTTATGTTAGCAATTCTATAATCATGCTGCGAACATCAAAATTTAACGGAACCCAATTTGTTCATACTGGTTATGTCATTAACCATAAAGGAGATTTGATAAGAAAGTTTAATTATCCTCTCCAAAGTTCTTATGCTTTTTACAGTGAAAGTAATCATTGTCCATATATAATCAAAAGAGAAGTGAGCGATGGTTATTTTATGGAAGTCTATAATATATGTGATAGTGTATCGTCCATGTTGAAAATGCAAACTTCCCCAGCAAATCTTTCCATTACCCCTATCAATGCTAGTATTATAGACAATAAAATAGTGCTAAGTTTAGTATTAGGAAAAGACACAATTTTTAATAATTTGCGTCGGATATTTCCTCAAGGTACTATATGGATGGCTCTTGACGGGAAAGATTTAGGTTTATCGACAAATATTGAAGATGTCATTAAAACAAAAGACGTAATGTTGTATCCAAATCCTTCTAATGGAAAACTACAGTTTTTTGAAGATAATTTTAATGGCAAAAGTAATATCTATACATTGGACGGTCAATTGGTACAAACCACTTCTGTTACAGATAATACACTCGATGTCTCCACACTGCCAGCAGGACTTTATATCGTTGCACTGACCGATACTTCGTCAGGGAAAGTGTATAGACAGAAGATCATCAAGGTAGATTGATCACATTTATGATAGCTCGTAGTCAATGAATATTAGGTATCTATTGACTACGAGCATCTTCAAATGTCCTTGATGATATCACGCTCCAAATCGATCAGGAAAAGACTCCTTCATTATCGCCATTACCGTATCAAATACATCTTCAGGATTGGGCTTGCTAAAGTAGTCACCATCTGATCCGAATGGTGTCCTATGCGCTGCTGCGGTTAGCGTCACAGGTTTGGCATCTAGGTATTGATATCCATTCCATTTCTCGAGTACTTCACGCATCATATAGGCTGTGGCTCCACCAGGTATGTCTTCATCCATAAATATGATCCTGTTGGTCTTTTTGAGTGAGTTGACGATGATACCCTCTAGGTCGAATGGCATCAATGTTTGAGCATCGATCAATTCGACTGATATGTCAAATCCCTTTAGTAATTCAAGGCCTTTTTGTGCTTCTCGCACACACGAACCATAAGTAACAAGGGTGATGTCGGTTCCTTCTTGTAATATCTCCGGAGTTCCGAGTGGTACGGTAAATTCAAGGAGATTTTCAGGAAGTTTTTCTTTTAGGCGGTATCCATTCAGACACTCTACTATAATTGCCGGATCGTCAGACTGCAACATCGTATTATAAAATCCTACTGCTTGTACCATATTTCGTGGCACACATAGGTAAATACCTTGCATTGACGTCATTATCATGCCCATAGGTGAACCTGCATGCCAGATGCCTTCGAGTCTGTGTCCTCTAGTACGAATGATCGCAGGAGCTCTTTGTATGCCGTTTGATCTGTATCTCAAGGTAGCTAGGTCATCTGTAAGTAATGAAAAAGCATACGCCAGATAATCTAGGTATTGGATCTCAGCAATAGTACGCAGACCTCGCATAGAGCCACCAAGTGCTTGCCCCATGATCGTCCATTCTCTGATACCGGTATCAAAAACCCTCTCTGTACCATGTTTTAATTGAAGACCCGCAAAGCCTTGGTTTACATCGCCTATTTGACCTACATCTTCACCAAAAGCTAGGATTTCAGGTCTTTTTTCTAATACTAGATCAAAGTAACTATTGAGTACTTGGTAGCCATTCACCATTTCTGGATTAAGTCCGTATTTTGGTGGCACTACACCTACATCAACAGCTGCATATTTCGTATCGCTATGCAAATGTGTGTGGTATCTTTGGCTTCCAATTTCTTTAGCATGGGTGATGAAATTTTCTAATGCAACATTTTCTACCTTGCCGAACCTCATAAGTTGCATATGCAATTTGCGGCTGTTGGCCACAATCTCTGAGAACGCAGGATTCACGCCTGTATTCAAATCTTTTTCTAAATGCAAGATTCCTTCTGTTTTGGAAGAATCGGGCAACGCTGCGTATATGTTTTTGAGTTGGTCTTTATATTTTTTGACACCATCGCTATACATTTTCCAAGCATTATCTTTTGCTTGTTTGGTGTATTCTACTGCTTTGGCTTTTAGTGTTTCTATTTCTTCTTCAGTGGCAATGTCATTTTCTACCATCCATTCTGCCATTCTTTTGATACAGTCATTATCTTTTTCCCATTGCAACCGCTCGGGAGACTTATATCTTTCGTGAGAACCTGAGGTTGAGTGCCCTTGCGGTTGTGTGAGTTCTTGTACGTGGATGACTGCCGGAATGTGTTGATCTCTGACCTTAGAAGTTACCTTCTCAAAAACGGCACATAACTCTGCATAATCCCAACCTTTGGCTGTGTAGATCATGATGCCTGTTCCTTTTTCGTCTATTAGAAACCCTTCCAGTGCCTTTGAAATAGAACCCTTTACAGTTTGCATTTCTACAGGTACACTGATGCCATATCCATCATCCCAAACTGCCACCAATAAAGGAACTTTCATGATAGCTGATGCATTCATAGTTTCCCAAAATACACCTTCAGATGTCGAACTATCCCCTATCGTGACGAAGCTGACTTCATTGCCATTGTCTGAAAACTTTTTGCCAGAAGGAATGTCTATTTTACGGTACTTTTTGGAAGCCATTGCTAAGCCAAGCGCTCTTGCCATTTGGCCTGCAGTACAAGATATGTCTGATGATACATTGTACATCTTTGTTTGATCCAACCATTCACCCTCAGCATCTATCATCTTTGTAGCATAGTGGCTATTCATCTGACGTCCGCCTGAAAATGGATCGTTTTCTGCATCTGCATATAACTGCAAGAAAAATTCTTCTACCGTAGATAGTCCTCTAGCAAACATAAATGTCATATCACGGTAATAACCAGATCGCCAGTCTCCATGTTTGAATGCCCTAGCCATCGCTACCTGAGGTACTTCTTTACCATCACCCAAGATACCGAATTTTGCTCGCCCATTAAGTACTTCTTTACGTCCGAGAATACTAGCTTCTCTGCTTATCAGACATATCCAAAAGTCGTGCAATACATCTTTTTTGAATCCATCTTCTGTTTGGCCAAGGTTTGTAGTTACTTCAAGAGATAAGGTATCAATATCCATCATGTGTCATTATCTTGGTTGGTTAAGGTAATATAGGTTATCAAACATTTGCAAAAATAATCATTTTTTTAACAATTCCCAATAAAATATAATTTGGATTCAATTTTTAAATAAAACAATTTTACCATTAAATTTTGAATATAGAGACTGGTTAAAATATTGTTTCGGTATGTATAGTATCTAACAAAGGAATGAAATATGATTTTTAGGTATTAACAATAAATAGATTAGTTGGAATTAATTAAATTCTAATCAAAGAGTTTAATTGTAAAATAATTTAAGGATGAAGATTTAGTTTTTGGTAAACACTATCGTTCATGATAAATTTTATTGAAATGCTCCAAAAATTATAAATTTTACTATTAAGTTATGAATCCGTACTATATTACTTTACCTTTCTCCGATATTCATAAAAAAGTAAACTTGATAACCAATCAACAATTATCCGGCATCGTAAATGATCAAGATATCCAAATACTCATTAAGTTGGATAAAATATTTTTGGACATACTACAAATATATGGTCCACCACCCAATTGGTCTCGTCCTGAAGGCTTTGAGTCTTTATCTCGCATCATCTTAGAGCAACAAGTCAGCTTAGCATCTGCCAATGCACATTACCTAAAACTAAAAAGTTATATCTCTGATTTCACACCTGAAAACATCATTACTTTATCTGACGAAGAAATGAAAACAAATCAAATGAGCCAACAAAAAGCAAAATATCTCAGAGCTCTTTCTGAATGTATTTTGGATGGCAAGCTCGATTTTGGATTGTTATCAAAGTTACATGCAGATGAAGTTCGCCAAATATTAACATCCATAAAAGGTGTAGGCAATTGGACTACGGACATATATATGATGTTTTGTCTCCAGTCAAAAGATATTTTCCCATTGGGAGATATCGCTATCATCAACACAGTGAAAGAATTAAAGCAAGTCACCACGCAAAATGAAATTCTGATCATCTCTCAACAATGGAAACCATTACGTTCATTGGCTTCGTACTTTTTGTGGCACTATTATCTAAAGAAAAGGAATCGTCCTGCGTTTATTGATTGAGGCCTCTCCGAAAAGTAATTATACATATAAATTGTTAAATACACACACATATACAATGATTTGATAATCAATATATTCCCCTTTAGTTATACCATTGATTCAATATTTTTAGTAAGACATCAATCAATGCAATAACTCCTTGAATCCTGAAAGGGTGACATTATCATGCCAGGTATTAAATTTTAAGTCAACTCTTAATTTTCTAAACAATTTTGTCACAGAAATGTCTCCATCCTATTAAATCTATTAAATTCTTTATGAAGACATTAATTTATGTATTGATTTGTCTATTCCCGATAATAGGAATGACCCAAAATGGTGTGATAAAAGGTACCGTAAAAGATAAACAATCAAATGTGGCCATCATCGGGGCAAATATCCTTATCACAGGTACTGCTGTAGGTACATCTACGGATTTGGATGGAAATTATATCTTAGAAGGGCTCAAGCCAGGTATTTACAATATTCAAGTCAGTTATATCGGATATGAGCTACAATCGCTCTCCGAAATAGAAGTACAGGGTGCGAGACCTACCACACTCAATTTTGAACTATCCGAAAGTATCAACCAACTCAATGAAGTAGTTGTAAAAACGTCATCATTCAGAAAAACAGCTGAAAGTCCTTTGTCACTCCGAACAATAGGGGTCTCAGAGATCAAAAGAAGCCCTGGTGGAAACAGAGATATATCTAGGGTTATCCAGTCATTGCCGGGCGTTACATCTACAGCATCTTTTCGTAATGACCTTATCATTCGTGGTGGTGCACCCAATGAAAATAGATTTTATCTGGACGATGTGGAAGTCCCTGTCATCAATCACTTTGCGACACAAGGTGCTTCTGGTGGTCCGGCAGGCATCATAAATGTTGATTTTATCCGTGAAGTAGATTTTTTTAGTGGGGCCTTTCCTGTCAATCGAGGTAATGCATTGAGTTCAGTTTTCAATTTTAAGTTTAAAGATGGTCGTGATGATAGGATAGGGGCAACCATGACAGCTGGAGCTACCGACATTGGAGTGACACTCGAAGGACCGATCAATGATAAAAGTACCTTTTTAGTATCAGCTAGAAGGTCGTATTTGCAGTTTTTATTTAAGGCGATAGGTTTACCTTTTTTACCTACTTACAACGATTTTAATGCCAAATTTAAATACAAAATAGACGAAAAAAATGAGATTTATTTTATCGGTCTAGGCGCCATCGATAATTTTACGCTCAACCTTGATGCCAATGATACCGAAGCCAAACAAAGTCAATTGGATCAAATTCCCGTTAATAACCAATGGAATTATACCAATGGTTTAGTCTACAAAAGATATGGAGAGAAAGGTTACACTACTTTTGTATTAAGTCGTAACATGCTGAATAATGAAGCCACAAAATATTTGAACAATGATGATTCTAATCCTAATAACCTTGTACTACAATACAAGTCACAAGAAATAGAAAATAAACTAAGGATAGAAAATACTCAAAAAATTGGTGAATGGCAGTTCTTAGCAGGTGTAGGTTATGAATACGTCAAATATAATAACATAACGCAAAATAAAATATTTACAGCTCAGGGTCCAGCTGAAATCGATTATGCTGCTGAATTAGCATTTCACAAATACGGTTTATTTAGTAGTTTGAGTCGCAAATTACTGAACGAAAAATTAAGCACTTCACTCGGGATAAGGGTAGATGGAAACTCCTTTTCTGATGATATGAGTAATCCATTAGAACAGTTTTCGCCGAGATTTTCACTTTCATATCAATTGACAGAAAAACTTTCTTACAATTTTAATGTGGGTAGATATTTTCAATTGCCTCCATATACTGCTTTAGGATATACGGCAAACAATACACTTGTTAATAAACAGAATAATATCTCCTACATAGCTGCCAATCATCTTGTGACGGGACTCCAATATAGTCTTTCGTCCAATAGTCAAGTTACGGTGGAAGGTTATTACAAAACTTATGAGAATTACCCATTTTTACTGAGAGAGCAAATTTCATTGGCCAATCTTGGTGGAGATTTTGGTGTCATAGGAAATGGTCCCGTGACATCGACAACCGAAGGACGTACTTATGGACTTGAGATGTTATTCCAACAACGTCTTTTCAAAGGGTTTTATGGTATTTTAGCGTGGACGATAGGTCGATCTGAATTTAATAATAATGACGATACTTATGCTCCGAGTAGTTGGGATTCGAGACAAATAGTCAATCTGACAATGGGTAAAATATTTGCTCGTAACTGGGAGGCAGGTATTAGATATCGATACCAATCTGGGCTTCCATTTACACCTTTTGATGCAAACTCAAACTTGGCAGTCAATTGGGATCGCAATTTTGCAGGCATACCTGATTACACTAGAATTAATGCCCAAAGACGTGGTCCTGTAAATGGTCTTGACCTGAGAATAGACAAAAAATGGTTTTTCAAAGGATGGGATCTCAATCTATTCCTTGATTTACAGAATGTGACAGCCACAGCAGTTGCTAGAGAAATTTTGATCCTAGACAGGCCTATTGACGAAACCAACAAACCTATAGGTGGCGCCATAGTTATAAATCCTGATGCTCCTGCTGATGAACAACGATATAAACTCAAAGCCATCGATGATAGTGGAGGCAATGTGCTACCTACATTGGGGATTGTGATTAGTTTGTGATTTGGAGCCAGTGGTTGTTGTTAATTCAGAAATTTTGAGTAAAACGTAAAATATTTCATTTTCCTAATAGGAGTAAATCCAACCTTTGTTTTCATATAGCAAAACAAAGGAAAATGAATCGTATTAAGTTTTTATTTTTAGTGACCTTTTTAATTATCGGTCAGTCAATTTTTGGACAGTCAGAGCAGCAGTACAACATTCGTGGTACTATAAAAGACGAAGTAACCCAACAAACACTCATTGGAGCCCTCGTTTATGTGGTCAATTATGAAAACAACTCAACCATTACAGACGAAAATGGTGATTTCTTAATTGGAGAATTACGAATAGGAAGGCATACTATGCAAGTGTCTTATCTTGGTTACGAAGTTTACGTGGCCAATATTGAAATCAAAAGCGGAAAAGAACTAGTTTTGAATATAGCTTTGAAAGAAGAATCTAAGTCTCTTGACGAAGTAGTGATCACTGCTCGTACAGAAAAATCCAAACCTGTCAATTCTCTTGCCTATGCTAGTACACGTACATTTTCGGTGGAAGAAAGTAGCAAATTTGCTGGTGCTGTAGATGACCCAGCACGTATGGCGCAGTCATTTGCAGGAGTCATACCTACCAATGATGGTAGCAATTATGTCTCCATAAGAGGCAACCATCCTTCTGGTTTGCTCTATCGGATGGAAGGAATCGACATACCAAATCCCAACCATTTTGGCGATGTGGCTTCTTCCGGTGGTGGGGTGTCGGTTCTTTCGTCACAGGTATTGTCCAATTCTGATTTTTCCACAGGTGCTTTTGCTGCAGAATATGGCAATGCACTAGGAGGTGTATTTGACATCAAGTTGCGTAAAGGAAATGACAGCAAAAGAGAATACACACTCAAAGCTGGTTTTTTGGGTATGGAAGCTGCCGTAGAAGGACCACTAGGTAAAAAGTATAAGGGTTCATATCTCGTCAATTACAGGTACTCTACCTTGTCTCTTATCAATAAGTTGGGTGTGGACCTAACGGGTGTGCTGAATTACAGCGACTTATCATTCAATATACACCTGCC
>JBBRJL010000068.1:0-8909 GCA_038219375.1 Chitinophagales bacterium
GATGACGTGAAGTCCATGACTAGTTCTAGTAAATACGATCATTATAAGCTAGGTGAAGTAGGCAGTCTGACCATGACGGGCGCATATGATGACGTGCAAGTTTCATCACTCTCTTCAGGAATCGTAAATGTAAAATATTCAGGGGTAGAAATTTTATCATTGAGCAATTCGTTAAATATGGACATCAGTTATGGTAGTTTGGTCGTAAGTAATCTGAAAACATCGTTCAAAAATATGAATATAAATACGAGTTACGCACCTATCAAATTGTATGGAATGGTGGCTTCAAAGGTGGTGATAGAAGGCAAATATTGTGATGTGAATACTGGGGCAGATTTCATACAAAAAACCAAGAGTTCAAAAGAAAGTAGTATTTCAATCATAGGTTATAAAATCAGCGAGCGGACCAATGCACAGATTAATATTACATCCAAATATGGAGATGTGATTATGAAGTAAAATAAAAAAGGGGCCGCAAGCCCCTTTTTTATATTTATATTATCTTTTAAGAATGTAGCGAACTGTAAATGCACCGTAACCAGATCTGAATCTGCTTAAAGAACCACCCGGGAAGTCGTAAGAATCTGCTAAAACGATCGTAGGAGCCCAATCTAAACTTAAATTTAAAGGTATTTCGTCAAAAGCATAATCCAATCCTAATACTCCAGAAACACCGAGTTCATAATAATTATCAAAGCCGGCAAAACCATAATCCCAGGTAGTAAATGATCCACCAAATCCCCAATACCAAGATAATCTATCAACAGACGAGATAGGGGTATGATTAAGATAATATGCACCTGCTGCAATTCCTCCCCATCTGATTCCACCAAAAATGTCTATTGCGGATTTTTCATTAAGAAATGTTTTGTAAGATGCAATTAATCCATAACCAAGTTTACCACCAACTGCTGTTTTATAATCCTGAGCCTGACTTACAGCTGCAAACATAAAAAGCATTACTAAAACGGAAAGTACTTTTGTTTTCATTTTTAAAATTTTTATTTGGTTAATTAAAATACAAAAATATAACAAAAAACCGAGATGTGTATCTTTTTTTTTATAGAGTATGGTATTTGTGTGGTTGAGTTGTCTATAAAGAAGATTTACGTGTCTTTTTAGATCTGTTTTTTGATGAAGATTCTGGATAATTATTACCTAAACCAAATTTTCCACCAATACCGAACGATGTAAGGCCTATCCTTCCAGTCTCATTAGCACCTACACGATAGATGCCTACATCAAAACCAAATTTATTTTTATTACCGAACAATAGTCCGAAGTTCCCACCGAGATAACTCCATCCTTCTAATCCAGCAAACGAACTAAATTGATAGATATATCTAGGGGCAAGATAAATTGAGAATTTTTCTGTAGGGTGATAACTAGCATAAACGGGAATTTGGGCATTCCAAAGACTACTAAATAGACCAAAAGTTCCTAGTTCTGCACCAACACCTATTGCAAAGGCAGAACTCCTGTCTCCAACTAATTGGTATTTTACTCCAGCATTAAAGTTGAAGTTTGTGTTAACCCTTACAAGTATGTCAAGTTTTTCAGTCACACCATAACGACCGCCTACTTCTATATTTGGGAAAGAAAAACTAGGGATATCTACTATTCCTGTGGAATCTTCCAATTCATTGAATGAAGGACTCTGTGATAAGTTGAGTGACACCGCAATCTCTCCGTTACCTTCACCTACTGATTTTCCATCTTGATATCCAGTTAGTGATGCACAACCCGTAGCTATAATTATCAACAGAAAAATGATAATTTTAATGGAAAAGAACTGACATTTTGAATTCATATTTTTAGTATTTATTTATTAGAAAAGTGCAAAAGTAATAAAAGTATTAATTTATAAACCAATTGTTATTTTATTATTGTTCTCATTTCATTTTCTAAGATTAAATTACCTTAAACGTAATGGGCAAATTCTAGTATAGGTTTAAAGCAAAACGAAACTTATTTACGTTTATATTCAAAGTAAAGTTGATTGTAAAAAATCGAAATTTTGATTTCTTTTAACTCTAAGTTTCGGTTTGTTTTAACTAGGCGTCAATCCTTTTCTTTGATTATAGTAACTGTAGCCGTTTGACCTTGTTTCAAATTTGATTGAAATTGGATGGATTTATCACCTTCCAGCATTATCATCGCAGTATTTGGGCTTTGAGAACCTTCATTTACAGCTTCAATAGTAAATACATTTTGCGCTGGATCTAAGGTTAATTCTATTTTCTTTTTAACTTTTGTAACTTCAAAATCTTGGAGAATTATTTTTCCATTGTGTGATAAATTAATAATATCTCCGTCTTCGACACTATTATCCCAAATTTCTAAACTAACCTTTTCTGATGTATTAAATATATTCAGATTTTGTGAAGTAGTAAGTTGATTGGTTTGAAGACTGTCAAAAATTTGAATTGGGTTATACTGCTGTTTTGTTTGTTCATCAAGTTCTTTAGATTTCTGGATTCTTTTATTTGCTTTATTCAGAAAAGATTGTACCGTGAGTGAACTGATAAGCTCAATTGTACCATCTATACATTTCGTATTATTTTTGAAAAGGCCTCTAAATTTTCCTGTAATTTTTGGCTTTTTAGTATCAAGTTTGATTTTCCCTTCAAACCTTACGAAACAGAATAAGTCATCTGAAATAGGAGATTTAGTATAAACGATATTTTTTTCTTTGAATGAGAGGTATTTCTTTTCAGAGTCATAGGTACCTTCAATTAAATTTTTCGTTTCGTGTTCACCCGTCATGTCAGTTACAGAATACCCACTAATTTTCCCATTTACATCATTGAATACAAGCTTGTATGCAATAGCCGATTCATTTTTTCCATTTAGCTTTATGACACCAAAAAACTCATATGCTTGACTTTTTAATATGACTGGAGAAGAAAAAATAAAAAATAAAATAAAATAAAATTTGTTCATCATTTGAAAATTATAAAATGTTTGTAAATTGCGCAAATTTACAAAATATTTATTTATGAAGACCAAGTTTTTAGTATTGATGATTGCTCTATTGAGTGTATCAAATTTAGCGATTGCTTCTTTCCCTGTGGAAAAAGCTCGTGCGGTCGAGACTTCAGTTACAACTGACGTATCCCAAACTGTTAGTACTTTGGAATCTCCAAAGGTTCAAAATCAAGAACAAGTACAAAGTGCTGATGATTACACTTCTCCCGCAGCAGGTGGTGGTAAGAGCCAGTTAATTGCTCTTCTTCTGGCTTTTTTCGTTGGTGCTCTTGGTATCCACCGTTTTTATTTGGGATACACTTGGCAAGGTGTGGTTCAATTATTGACAGCTGGTGGTTGTGGTATTTGGGCATTGATCGACCTTATCAGAATCATCACTGGTGATCTTAAGCCTAAAAATGGTGACTATACAGACAAACTTTAATTTGTCATGTTATTAATTAAAAAGATAGCATTCTACCTATTTAATTCAATAATTGTATTTGCGCCATTAGTATTGTTGTTTTTACCGGTAGACACTTTTGATACAGGACAATCTATTTGTTTATCAAAAATGCTTGCAGGCATGGAATGCTACGCATGTGGCATGACGAGAGCAATAATGCATCTTATTCATTTTGATTTTGAGGGGGCTTGGAACTTCAATAAACTTTCATTTATAGTAACTCCAATGCTTTTTCCTATTTGGCTAAAGTCTGTTTATGCCTTATTAAACAAACCTTTACCCAAATATTTAGCTAAAATTGTATAATATAGGGCGACTCAGGTCGCCTTATATTTTTAAACTACGCCGTAAAATCTACACAAATCAAAAATAATTATAGTAAGTCGATTTTTTGTACACCCAAAAGCCTTACTTTTACCACATGTTTATACTATTCATAATTTTTAATTGGTTTTTCAATTTTGATTTTTATGCCAGACTTCATGAGTTTCATCTCAGCCGGACCGAAATAAATTATGACAGCCAAACCCATGAAGTCCAAATAGCTGTACACCTTTTTATTGATGACTTTGAATCTGCCTTGACGAAAAGTGGGTCTAAAAAACTATATCTTTGTACACCCAAAGAAGTTGTTTCCGCTGATGATGACATAGAGATGTATATAAATAAAAATATGATCGTTTATATATCAGGTCAGCCAGTACCTGCCACTCTTCTAGGTAAAGAGACATCTCAGGATAAGATGGCCGTGTGGTGTTACCTTGAAATTAGTAATGTGAAAAACATCGCTGAAGTTACTATAGAAAATAAATTGCTAATCGAATTATATAATGATCAAAAAAACATCACAGATTTTACAGTCAATAAGAAACGTAATTCATTTATTATCTTTGATAGTGACAAGACAAAAGAAAAAATCGTATTAAAATAAGATGTCCCAAAATGCTTTGAGGCATAGATAACGATTTTCACCAAAAGTGGTTTTAAAACAATTGTATTTATAAAATAGTCCAAAATATAGAAACAGGTTTTTTTTTCAGTCGATTCAAAAAATAGTTGCATAGCCTTAGCTATATAAATATTTTCTGAAGAAGAATCAATGAAAAATATGAAGTTTAATGGACTATTTTGCATGTACTATTGGTATTATATGTAATTTTACTTTGGTAGTATGAAGGAATGGATTCGGTATTCATGAACGATTATTTGTAAAGGTAACCATCTTCTAGATAGATTTTTTTTATCAGGCATTATATAAATAGGTAGGTTATGACTAAATGTTCTTAGATTTGTCTTATGAATTTTGTAAAAAGTATTTTTATTTTTCCCGTAAAACTTTATCAGTGGTTGCTTTCGCCGCTTTTAGGTGCAAGATGCAGATACCAACCTACATGCTCTCACTACATGATACAAGCTATAGAAGAATGGGGACCTATAAAAGGGGTCTGGCTAGGACTCAAACGTATAGGGCGATGTCATCCTTGGGGTGGACACGGACATGATCCTGTACCTAAGAAGAAGGTGAAATAGCATTTTCTATCAATGTCGTTTAGTTAAGCATATTTTGTTGTTGTTTACCCATCCTAAATCCTTCCCTTAAAAAGGAAGGCCTTCATAACGTGGTATTACCTCATCAACATTGAATTTTCTATAGATAAAAATTGTATTAAGGGTCTAGCTTTTACTTTAGGATAACGGCATCCGCCACATTTTGTAATATTTTTTGAACTTCCTTGAGCGTCTTGACATTTTCTTTAGTCATAATCAGATAGGAATTAGATTGTTTCATACTCAAACCTGAGAAATGCCCTTCCTTTGCTACATATTGCATGATGGCTTGGAAAACTTTAGATTCAAAATAAACGGATTGAGCATTGGTGATGAAGTAGCAATTCATCTTACGGTTTTTTAGGACTAAACGTTCAAAACCGAGTCTTTTACAAACCATTCTCACTCTCAAACCGTTGAATAATTCTTCTACTTGAAATGGAATTGTACCGAATCTATCTTTGATGTTTGCCGCAAACTTTTGGATACTTTCTTCATTTTCTAGTTTGTCTAGCTCCGTATACAAGATTAATCTTTCCTGAATATTGGTAACATACGTATCGGGTATCAACATCTCAATATCGGTGTCTACGTCTACATCGCGAACGTAGGATTGTTTTTTGTCATTCTCTTCTTTAAAGAGGTCTTTGTATTCATTTTCTTTGAGCTCTATGACTGCTTCTTCGAGGATTTTTTGATAAGTTTCGTACCCTATATCTGCGACAAATCCACTTTGTTCTGCACCTAGCAAGTTTCCTGCGCCACGGATATCCATATCTTTCATGGCAATCTGAAAACCTGAACCCAAATCTGAAAATTCTTCCAACGTCTTAATTCGCTTTCGTGCTTCAGCCGTGAGTACAGAAAGTGGCGGTGCAAATAGGTAGCAAAAGGCTCTTTTATTGGATCGACCCACTCGCCCTCTCAACTGATGCAAATCACTCATCCCAAAATGGTGGGCATTATTGATAATCATCGTATTGGCATTAGGGATATCGAGACCTGTTTCAATAATGTTGGTACAGACCAAGACATCATACTTGCCATCAATAAAAGAAATTAGCGTGTTTTCAAGGTCATTTGATTCCATCTGACCATGGGCTACAGCTACTTCTACGTCTGGACATAGTTTCCTAATTAGGTCTGCCATTTCGTAAAGACTTTTGACACGATTATGCACAAAAAACACCTGCCCACCGCGATTTACTTCGTAATAGATTGCTTCTTTGATCAATTCGTCACTAAAAACCCTTCTTTCTGTATAAATGGGTTGTCTATTTGGCGGCGGCGTCCTGATGATCGATAGATCACGAGCTGCCATCAATGAAAACTGTAAGGTCCGTGGTATTGGCGTAGCTGTGAGTGTCAGCGTATCTACATTGACCTGAAGACTACGAAGTTTTTCTTTGGCTGCTACACCGAATTTTTGTTCTTCATCTATTATCAAAAGCCCTAAATCTTTAAACTTTAAACTACTGCTCAATATAGCATGTGTACCGATCAAAATATCGATTTTGCCTGTTTCCGCACTTTTGAAAACTTCTGTTTTTTCTTTGGCACTCCTGAATCTGTTGATATAATCTACTGTTGCACCAAACTCCTTGAGACGTTCAGAAAATGTTTTATAATGTTGTAGCGCCAAGATAGTCGTCGGTACGAGAATAGCTACTTGTTTTCCGGCAACAACCGCCTTGAAAGCAGCTCTGATCGCAACTTCTGTTTTGCCAAATCCTACGTCACCACAGATCAACCTATCCATAGGGTAATCTTTTTCCATATCTTCTTTGACGGCTTGGGTAGAGGTGAGTTGGTCTGGCGTATCTTCGTATATAAAGGAAGCTTCGAGTTCTGTCTGAAGGTAGCCGTCTGGTGGAAATGCAAATCCTTTGGAAGCCTTTCTTTTAGCGTATAATTTGATGAGTTCTTTGGCGATATCTTTGACCTTGGCTTTGGTTTTACGTTTTAAAGCTTTCCAAGCATCACCACCGATTTTGCTTAACTTTGGCTCAGTACCATCTTTTCCGACGTATCGGGATATTTTATGGAGTGAGTTGATACCTACATAAAGAATATCGTTATTCTGATATATCAGCCTTACGGATTCTTGCTTGTGGCCATTTATTTCGATGGTTTCTAGACCCGAATATTTACCTATACCGTGGTCAATGTGTGTGACAAAATCTCCAGGTTGCAATTCGCGTAACATCTTAAGACTGATGGCCATTTCTTGTGTGAAACCCTGTCGGAGTTTGTATCTGTGAAATCGCTCAAATATCTGATGGTCAGTATAACAAGCCACTTTTGTGGAATGATCTATAAACCCGCTATGTACAGATTTGTGGAGTGGATGGAATTGAACTTTGACTCCCATATCTTCAAAAATATTGTAAAATCGCTCTATTTGTTTTACATTATCGGTGAATATAAAGTTGGTGATCTCGTTTCTAGTATTCAGGTTCAGATTCTCAATCAAGAGATTAAAATTCTTATTGAAAGCTGGTTGTGGACTTGCTTTGAATGTGACAGTATGTGGAATATTAGGGATGTATTGTGATTTTGTCATCGTAATGACGTGAAAATCAGTGACTTCTTCAATGATTTTGGATGGGAAGATAAAAGCCCTTTCATTGAATATCTCACGTAGTTCTTCTTCAGATTTTACGGCTACACTTTCGGCAAATACTTCTACTTTTTCGAAGCAGATCTGAAGTTTGTCTATGAGCATATCAGGATCTTTCACCCATATACAAGTGTCATTGTCGAATACTCTAAAGATGCTGACTTTCTGATCCTGACGAAACTTATTGTTGATATTAGGAATAATCGAAACGCTACTGATGTCCTGAACAGAAAGCTGAGTAGTAGGATTAAAAGTACGAATACTCTCCACATCTATATCAAACATTTCTATTCTATATGGCCATTCATTTCCATAACTAAATATATCGATAATGCCGCCACGTATAGAAAACTGACCCGGTTGATATACAAATTCTACCCTGTCAAAACCATACATGACCAAGAGTTCGATCATGGTGTTTATGTCAAGCGTAGCATTTTTTTCTATCTTTATTTTATCTTTATCGAGCAGGGTAGGATCTACAGCTTTTTCAAAAATAGCTTCAGGATACGATACTAGGATTTGTTTTTTGCCTTTGGCAGTATGGATTTTATTGATGGTTTCAGTACGTATGAGGACATTGTTTTTGTCGAGTTCGTCGTACTGGAGAGGTCTTTTGAAAGAGTCAGGAAAAAAATGGACTATTTTGTCTTCGAGAATAGACTGAAGTGTATTGAGTACATAAGCAGCTTCCTCCTTGTCGGCAGCGATATAAATATGTGATCGTGGTTGACTCAGAAATGCCCCAGCTAAGGCAAAACAATCCAAGGCACCTACCAATCCATCCACTTGAATTCTGATAGGTGTATCCCCGGTACATAGGGTGTTTATCTCTTTGACACGCTGATCCTTCTCATATCTGTCAATCAGCTCTCTAATATTACTCACGGGTGCAAAGGTAAGTAAATTATGTAAGTGATAAAGAAACGAAATTGATTATTTTAATTACAGTACTTCTCAACTGGGATTATACATCACTACTTTCAGGCTCATTGAGAGACTTCAGTATTTATCAGAAGATAGTCATCCCTCCAGGTAGTCAGCCTATCAATGTACCAGAGCAACCATTCGTCGAGTAAAGGGCACAAGTTACAAACTTGCGCCATCAGGAGATGTGTTTAGTTATTAATGGCTATAGAGTAGAGGGCACAAGTTACAAACTTGCGCCAGCAGGGGTCTTGAAGGTTATGTGTTTAGTTATTAATGGCTATAGAGTAAAGGGCACAAGTTACAAACTTGCGCCAGCGGGAGTTGAAATATTAGAAAGACCTATGAGTCTTGAAGGTTATGTGTTTAGTAATTAATGGC
>JBBRJL010000069.1:0-8902 GCA_038219375.1 Chitinophagales bacterium
TCACAAACGGGATACGGATATTATCTTCGAGAGAATCAATCATGCCATTCAATTCATCCATCAGGATATTTCTGTTAGCGTCATTTTCTATTAAAGCGCTGCCGGAATTTATAAAATAAAGATTATCAGTAGAGTCAATAATGGTATTGGACTTAGCCTTTTTACGATAATTATTAATGAAAATGTTTTTCATTATCGTAAATGTCCACGCCTTAAAATTGGTGTCTGGTCTAAATTTATCTCTATTCGTAATGGCTCTTATTGCGGTCTCTTGATACAAGTCTCTCGCATCTTCCGTGTTTTTAGTAAGGTTATATGCAAAAGCATTCAATGAATCTGTCAGGATTTCAAATTTTTTATCAAATTCTAATGTTGACATGACAAGTATTTTTGTTGCAACAAATGTACGTCGATATTATACAATAATCAAGTATTGGTGCACAGAATATTGTTAAGAAAATACTAATCTTTTAATTGCACGATTTTTTTGCTTCTATTGATGGAAACTATAAAAGCGAAAAACACCCTATTTCACGATGTTTAACCCGAAATTTGACTGTGAATATCATCAAGCGGACATAGACCTTACTAAATCAAAATCACCATAACTTCTTTTGATCATATCCTTAAGCGCTTTTCTTGCAAAAAATATTCTGCTTTTCACGGTACCAAGTGGTAGGTCAAATTTTTCGGCAATTTCATTGTACTTAAAGCCTTCATGATGCATCATGAAAGGGATTCTGATGTTATCTTCAAGTGAAGATATCATACCTTGTAATTCATTCATCAATATATTTCGTCCACCATCATTAGTAATGACATTGCTACCACTATCTATAAAAAAATTATTGTCTGTTGCATCCAGGATAGTATTGGCCTTGACTTTTTTTCTGTAATTATTAATGAAAATGTTTTTCATTATAGTAAAAGTCCATGCCTTAAAATTCGTTTCGGGCCTAAACTTATCTCTATTATTAATTGCTCTGAACGCAGTTTCTTGGTACAAGTCTTTGGCATCTTCAGAGTTTTTAGTAAGACTGTACGCAAAAGCATTTAACGATTCCGTAAGGAAGTAAAAATTTTGATTAAATTCTATCGTTGACATTCTATTCTTTATTTATTGCCACAAAGGTACAGTTTTGTTTAACAATATGCAACAATAAGTTAAACAATATTTGAAAAAAAATCAAAAAAATAAACCACTTTTCAAATAAATGCAGCATTTACAGTGCTTTACGACTATTGTATCCCAATATTTTAAATTTAAATTACAAAAAGATGACAATTTCTATTTAGTTCAAGCGGTATTAAAATGACAAAAGACTTATGCCTTTGTTAGTATTATGACATAAAATAGGCAAAAACCAAAAAAAGGGAATGATGAGTTAAAATAAAAACTGAAATATTGTGGCTCCCAATATGCTACCGACAAGTGGCCCTGCTATCGGAATCCAGCTGTAATGCCATTCGCTATTGCCTTTGTATTTCAATGGAAGAAGTTGGTGGACAATACGTGGGCCAAGATCTCTTGCTGGATTTATTGCATATCCAGTTGTGCCTCCCAAACTTAGTCCTATACCTAGTACTAACAGCGCAACAGGCAATGCGTCTAGGGAACCTAGCGAAGTGGAGGGCGACACAATAAATAGGACCCCAATTATTAATATAAAGGTACCTATCATTTCTGACATAAAATTGCTCACAACATTAGGTATTGCGGGAGAAGTGCTGAAAGTAGCGAGAATTAAATCTTTATTTTCTGTGACAGCATAATGATCGCGATAGGCCATCCATACGAAGACTTGCCCCATCATAGCTCCAGATATTTGTGCAGTGACGTATGTAGGTATTTGTGACCATTCCATTTTTCCTACTATAGCTAGAGCAAGGCTGACTGCCGGATTTAGGTGTGCTCCACTTCCTTTAGCCGCTATGTATACCGCTACAAATACTGCAATCGCCCACCCAAAGGTTATTACAATCCAGCCACTTTGGTTTCCTTTGGTTTTATGAAGTACTACATTGGCCACCACGCCATTTCCTAAAATAATTAAAATTGCTGTACCTAAAAATTCACTTATAAATGGTGACATATTTTGTAATGTAAGTTGGTTATTAATTTATTCAGAATCGTCTGTATTTTGCGGTAGATATCCTTTCGCCAATGTATGGAAAGAGGCAATTTGTAAATTACCCCAAGAGTCGTCTTTATCTAGCTCTTTTTGCAAAATGCGGCATATCATAGGTGCAACTTCTAAAGCTACTTTTACGTCCAAAAAAAGCAACCGGACCCTCCTGGCAAGAATATCTTCAAGGGTACAGGCCATTTCGTTTTGAATAGCATTTATTATATCTGCGTCTGTAAATTCGAAGTCAGGATGAAGTATCTTATCCTCTGCGATTACTGTTGGAGATTTTAATATTAATTTTATTTTACGTGTCTTGCATCTTCTGAAAGGTAGTGTGCTTGAACGCAATGCTTTATTCACAACGTCTCGGGCCATTTTGCGATAAGTGGTCCATTTCCCACCTGTAATAGTAACAAGTCCCGAATCAGATAAAACTATAGTATGATCTCTTATTAAATCTGCTGTAGATTGTATGTTTTTCATCTTTACCAAAGGTCGCAAACCAGCGAAAACGGATTTGATATCGTTATTGGTCAATTGTTGACTTGTATATAAATTGAAATTCTCAAGTACAAATTTTATTTCTTCTTCTGTGGCTGTCGGTTCTTCTACCACATGTGTTATTTTGACATCTGTAGTACCTATGACGACTTTGTTGTACCAAGGTACTGCGAAAAGGATACGACCATCTGTTGTTTTTGGAATTAACATTGCATCTTTAGCATTGTAGTGTTTCTTGTCCACTACTAGGTGGATTCCTTGTGATGGAGAGACTATTTTTGTATGATTGGCATTATCTTTTTTCATGATTTCGTCTGCAAATACACCTGTTGCATTGATGACTACGTTCGCTTTTATTTCTCTTATTTTATTGTCAAGGTTATCTTTGATCCTAAGGCCTTTTATTTTTTCATTTTCGTAAATAAAGGATTCAAAAGACATATGATTGATCACTGTTGCGCCTTTAGATATAGCAGTTCGTGCTAGAGAAATACAAATCTGACTATCATCAAATTGCCCATCGTAGTACTGAATACCGCCTTTCAGTGATTTTTGTCTAATTTCAGGAATTTTTTCGATCACGGCTTGTCTATTAAGAAATTTGGTTTTCCCAATACTGAATTTTCCTGAGAGAAAGTCATATAGCATTAATCCAAAACCATAATAATAGTACCGCCACCAACTATAAACGGGTAAAATAAACGGTATTTTGCTGGTTGTCAACGGAGCATTTTTCAACAGAAACCATCGTTCTTGCAAAGCACTTTTGACCATGGCGAAATTACCTTGTTCGAGATACCTAACGCCACCGTGGATCAACTTGGTAGAACGGCTTGATGTACCTTTGGAGAAATCAGTTTTTTCTATACACAATGTTTTGAATCCACGACTTGCTGCGTCGAGCGTAGATCCGAGACCAGTAGCGCCACCACCAATGATGACAATGTCCCAAGAAGGCGTGGTATCTATGGTTTTTATTTGGTCGATTCGTTTCATAGATATTTCTAATTATTTGGTCAATGATACGGAAGCATTAATGGCTTTTAACCATCCTATATATAAGAAGTCTCTTTTTTCATCTGTGATATCAGGTGAAAACGTTTTTTCGACACTCCATTGATTTTTGATATCGTCAATGCTATCCCAATATCCTACGGCAAGACCAGCCAAATAGGCCGCCCCCAAAGCGGTGGTCTCCGTTATTTCAGGTCTTACGACATTGCAATTTAATACGTCGCTTTGGAATTGCATCAGAAAGTTATTGACTGTTGCTCCTCCGTCGACACGCAGCTCTTTGATAGAAATTCCAGAATCTGCCTCCATTGCCTTTAGCACATCGACTGTCTGATATGCTATACTTTCTAGTGCAGCCCTAGCAATATGAGCCTTTGATGTGCCTCGGCTTATGCCAGTGATCGTACCTCGAGCATGTTGATTCCAATATGGTGCACCTAGACCCGCAAAAGCAGGAACAATGTAAACACCATCAGTATCAGATACTTCGGAAGCTAAATTTTCAATTTCTGATGAACTCCTGATGATTTGCATTTCATCTCTCAACCACTGTACTACTGCACCCGCTATAAAAACACTTCCTTCCAGTGCATAATGTGTGATATCTCCTATTTTCCAAGCGACTGTTGTAAGTAACTTGTTGTTACTAATCACAACGTTTGACCCAGTATTCATTAGCATAAAGCAGCCTGTGCCGTAGGTATTTTTGATCATACCAGGATGGATACACATTTGGCCAAAAAGTGCTGCTTGCTGATCTCCTGCTATTCCTGCAATTGGTATATTTGTTGCTGTAAGGACATTTTGAGTATAGCCGAATATCTCGCTGCTACTTCTGATCTGTGGCAACATATTGCCAGGAATATCAAAAATATCTTCCAGCTCACCATCCCACTGAAGTGTATGAATATTACATAGCATAGTCCGTGAAGCATTAGTGACATCAGTAGCATGCACTTGCCCATTAGTAAGCTTCCATAATAGCCAAGTATCTATAGTGCCAAAACAGAGTTCGCCTCTAGTAGCTTTTTCTCTCGCTCCTTGTACATGATCTAGAATCCATTTTGCCTTGGTTGCACTGAAATATGAGTCAATGATTAGTCCAGTTTTATTCTGAATAAGCATGTCTTTTCCATCTTTTTTTAATTGGTCACAAAAATCTGCAGTACGCCTATCTTGCCAAACAATAGCATTGTAAATGGGCAGACCAGTATTTCTATCCCAAATAACGGTCGTTTCTCTTTGATTTGTAATGCCTATTCCCGCTATTTGTTGGATAGTGAGACCAGCCTTGGTAATGGCTTCGGCTGCTACACCTATTTGAGTGGACCAAATTTCATTAGGATCATGTTCGACCCACCCTGACTGAGGGAAGATCTGAGTAAATTCTTTTTGAGCTATTGAGATAATTTGTCCTTTTTTATCAAAGATGATAGCCCGACTACTTGTGGTTCCCTGATCCATTGCCAAAATATAGGTAGACATCATGACGGTTTTTGTTGATTTAGATCAAAGATAATAGCTTTTGTGCAATATTCATAAATGAAATTAAAATAAATTGTTTTGTATAACAACTCCATTTAATATTATCTTTTTTGAATTAAAAAACAGAACATTATTTTGTCTTTTGTACAATAAGTAAGAAAATATTGACATAAAATCTGTTTGTGTTTTAAAGATAAAATTCACTGATTTTCATTTATGACAATCCTTTGACATCCTAAAATCAAAGGTATCAGTCAGTACTAATACCTTTGTGTTATATTTCAAAATAAAAATTTAATTTATCAAAATGCAAAAATATTTAACTCTATTATTATTATCATTCATTATTTCTTATTCTGTGCAGGCGCAGACAAATCAATTGATCTCTTGTGGTGCAGGATATAACAAACAAAGTTATGTTAGGCTCAGCGACGGAACAGAAAAACAAGTCAATAATGACGCTTGGGATTTGGCTTTTACCGCATTCGGATTTCAAGATGCTGGTGTTTTTATAAACGAATCTTCAGGTAGCTCTATGGGGCAAAACCTGCCACAGACTGAACTTTATTATGCTAATACCTCAAATTTTGGTGCTGAAATCAATCTTAGCGAGATCACAGGAACGAAATATCTTAACACGGAGCTATCTTGGAACTATGGTGCTTTCAATGAAACAAGAGATACTTTAAGCCCATTTGATTACGGTTGGGGAAGTTATAATCCGATGTCTCAATCTGTGGTAGGCGCTAAAGTTTATGTACTAAGACTTAGAAACGGAGAATTCAAAAAAATCAAAATAGAGTCTTTAATTGGGACAACCTATACTTTCAGATACGCAAATCTTGATGGAAGTAATGAAGTTGTTAAAACTTTGAATAAAGTAGTGGATAATAAAGGACAGAAATTGATGTTCTTTTCATTCGCTACTAATGCAGCGGTGGATATACTACCAACTGGAGGATTCGATCTAATGTATGGACGGTATATCGCTATAGCGACTGATCCAAATGGTACTATTCAACAACTTTATAATGTGACTGGTATCCTTACTGGACCGGGCGTGCAAACAGCCGAAGCAGATGGTGTAGATCCTGCGACCGTAACTTACGCAGCATATGTCAATGACTTCAGTAGTCAAACTGATATCATAGGTTTTGATTGGAAAACACTAGTAGGTACTTCTTGGTCATTAGATGATAATAAGGTATTTTTTGTAAAAACAGTAGACAAAAAAGTATGGAAGTTATATATATATGATTTCGAAGGAAGTCCTACAGGTAATGCTGCTTTTGAAAAAACAGATTTAGGTATCTTTTCGTCTTCAGAAGATGTACAAAGTATAGAGGCAGGTATCTTTCCGAATCCAGTTCAAGACCAACTATACATTGGTTTAGATGCTAAAGAGTTTACTGGAAATAATGTCATGATCCAAGTAACAGATGTGAATGGGCAGCTAATAATGAATCAGCCAATAGGTAGTTTTTCAGGTTTCAAAATGTATGATATCAATACATCTCTGTGGACAAAAGGTATGTACCTAGTAAGATTGACAAGTGGCGGTCTAAATATATTGACCAAAAAAGTAATTAAAATATAAATTCATACGATTGATGAAGCAGTTTATCACTATCTTTTTTCTTATTATCATTCCGATATCGGTTATCTTTGCTCAGCAGCAGAGAGATAGTACTATGATGGAAGATAAAATAGATCAGGTAGTGATAACTGCTCAGTTTACACCTACGGATGCACGTGAGACAGTCAATTCTGTACGTATCATAAGCCGTAAAACGATAGAACAAAGATCCGTAGTGAACCTTCAGGAACTACTTCAGACAGAACCTAATATCAGAATAACTCAGGATGCCATCCTAGGTAGCGATGTAAGTATAAATGGTCTGAAAGGAGAAAACCTGAAAATACTAATAGATGGTGTACCAATAGTAGGCAGACTTAATGGTAATATTGATGCTGGACAAATCCCGTTAAGTTCTATCGAAAGGGTGGAGATTATAGAAGGGGCGCAATCTCTTCTATATGGGTCGGAAGCTTCGGGTGGCGTCATCAATTTGATTACAAAAAAGAGTCAGTTGGAACGTTTTGATACCGAGATCAATAGTCAATATGAAACGAATGGATTTAAAAATCTATCTGCTAGACTAGGATATTCTAAAAATAAGTGGATCGTTCAAGCTACAGGAAGTATTCAGAATTTCATTCCTGCCATTGATTCTACCAAAGGCAGAGATCAGATTTGGAATCCCAAAAAACAACAATCAGGTCGGGCTTTTGTACGATACACACCTTCTGAAAATACTGACTTCAGGCTTTCCGCCAATATTTTGAGTGAGAAAGTAGATAACCTTGGGGACTTAAAGCGTCCGAATTTTAAGCCATACGCTTTTGATGACTACTACCTTACTGACAGACATGATGTAAGTTTTCATATGGATAAGTGGACAAAATCAAAAAACCTTTTTCAAACGACATTAGGTTATAATGGTTTTAAAAGAATAAAGAATTCATATCGAATGGATTTTGATGAAGGTAGTAAGTCAATGCTTGAAGGCCTACAAGATACATCATCTGCAACGGGTTATCTTGCAAGATTCACCTATGCCATAGATAATAAGTCCCGAAAATGGAATTACTTATTTGGCTTAGAAAATAATTTCGAAACAGCTAGTGGTACAAGATTAATAGATACTACGTCATCAGAGGTTGGAAAGGCTGTCACAAATGATCTTGGATTATTTGCAAGTGCAAAAGTCAGGATTGGCAATCAACTAACCTTACAATCAGGTGCTAGATGGACGGTCAATATGCGCTATGGCTCGGCATTGACACCTTCTACTTGGGTGTTATGGCAGCCCAAAATGCCGTTTCAGGCTAGATTTTCTTATGCTTATGGATTCAGATCACCATCACTAAAAGAATTGTTCTTTAATTTTATAGATGTCAACCATTATGTAGTAGGAAATAGCAACCTGAATCCAGAAAGATCACTTAATCTACGTGGAGAAATCACTTGGAAAACATTTACTTTTGATAAAACAAATATTACCCTAACAGGTACAGGATTTTATAATACGGTGAATGATAGGATCATACTTACTGCGCTCGGGCCAGTTCATTACGAGTACAGAAACGTAAAAAGCTGGAAAACTAAAGGTGCAAGTTTCAGAGTTAACGCAAATGTAGGTAATTGGCTCAGATTCCAATCAGATGTCGTAGCAACAGGTTTTCATAATTCAAATATTGAAAACAATGGAACTTCAGATTTACTTTGGTCTACCGACTGGACCAATGACTTGACTTTTACATTTATGGAAGGAAAAATCAGCTGGAATATCTGGCAAAAACGAACTGGTAAAACGCCATTTTTTTATAATCAAGATGGAAAAACACAGCAAGGAACTACAGATAGTTACAATATGTTGAATTCAGGAATATCGACGCACTTTCTAAATAAAAAAATCAGAATCAATACTGGCGTAAAAAATATTTTTAACATTAGAGAATTAGCTACAAATAATAATAATGGTATCCACATAGAAGCAAGCAATCAACAAAATCTACACTGGGGACGAACATTCTATGTAAACCTAATTTTGCATTGGCAAAAATAATATTATACGGTTTAGTCCACTCTGAAAAGTAATTTTAGCACTAGGGTTAAAAGATGAATCTTTGTACTGTATTGATAATCAATATATTCCCCTTTAAGGTAGGGGTGTTTCCCTTCAGGTGTTCACCCCTTCAGGGGCAGGGGG
>JBBRJL010000070.1:0-8887 GCA_038219375.1 Chitinophagales bacterium
CCATTTATCAAGCATTCCACATGGCTGAGCGACTTTCTGACGAATATTATGCTTGTGACCTGCTTTCAGATGTATTGTCCAATGGTAGGTCTTCGCGGTTTTATCAGCGATTGTATAAGGAGCAACATTTATTCAGTACTATAGATGCATTTATTTCAGGTACTTCTGATCCTGGATTATTTATCTTAGAAGGTAAAACAATGCCGGGTGTATCCATAGAACAAGCAAAGGCAGCAATTGCACATGAGTTGGAAATACTAAAAAACGAATTGATTTCTGATTCTGAATTGACCAAACTTAAAAACAGTGTCGAGAGTGGCCTGGTATATTCAGAAGTCAGTGTGCTCAATAAAGCTATAAGTCTAGCTTACTTTGAAGTATTGGGTGATGCTGCTTGGATCAATGAAGAGGCAGAAAGGTATCAAAAAGTAACTGCTGAAGATATCAGAAATGTAGCTCGTAAAGTATTTCGTAATGAAAATTGTAATGAATTGATTTATAAGGTCAAACAAGATTAATCCGTTCGAGCATGATTCCTGAAAATACTGCATCATAGCTAGGGTGTAACGGCGAACAATGTTAGTCTAATATTCAATTTTGAGAAATTGTGACTTAAATCTTGGATTGGGCATGAGGCAAGTATCACTTTTGCCAAACCAAACATATCTATACTTGGCTATGAGGTTATAAATAGCATTCCTGATGAATTTGGGAAATGCTAATGAAAGGTATCCTGACCACGATAGCCATCCACCTAGCAAAATCATAATGCGAATAGCTGCATCACTTCTGTCGTAAAATATACCTTTGTGAAGCAAGATGACTGATTTTTTGGCTTTTATGTCAAAATTACCAGGTATCAGATTATATATACTGGCATCTTGGAGCGTACAGAATTTAAATATGCCCAAGCTGTCCTTGGCTAAGATAAACTTTACTGAGCTATCACACAAATAACAAACGCCATCATAGAATACAATAGGATGGTCATCAGAAAGAAGTAGGATGTCGTTGCTATCATTCATGTCAAGCGAATACTTCATTGAGCAAATCGTCTATCTTGGTGAGAGTTTTGATCTCGATATCAAATTTTTTACCTTGTACAAGATCAGATTTGTATTTTGATATATAAATAGTCTCAAATCCCAATCTACTTGCTTCTTGTATCCTTTGTTCTGCTCGACTTACGGGACGAATCTCACCTGACAGACCTACCTCTCCTGCAAAACATATTTTTTTGCTTACATAAATATCTTGCAATGATGAAATGAGTGCTGAAACTACTGCAAGGTCTATGGATGGATCCGTGACTTTGATACCACCAGCGATATTGAGGAAGACGTCGTTTTGTCCAAATGGAAGACCACATCGTTTTTCGAGTACAGCAAGGAGCATGGACAATCGCCTCAAGTCAAATCCTGTGGCAGATCGTTGTGGTGTGCCATATATAGAAGGACTGACGAGGGCTTGTGTTTCTATCAATAGCGGTCTGAGACCTTCTACGGAAGCTGCAATAGCGCTACCACTTAGTTTGTCATCATTGGGTGATATTAACAATTCTGATGGGTTGGTAATTTCTCTAAGGCCGTGTGCATCCATGGCATAAATGCCTATTTCATCGGTGGAACCGAATCTATTTTTGAGTGTACGAAGGATACGATAAGCATAATGTTGGTCTCCTTCAAACTGTAAGACTACGTCTACGATATGTTCAAGCAATTTAGGTCCCGCAATGCCTCCTTCCTTGGTAATATGTCCAATGATAAATATAGGAATATTGGTTTCTTTGGCATAACGCTGTAGTTCGCCGGTACATTCGCGTACTTGTGAGATGCTTCCGGGTGTACTTTCTATGTATGGACTTATGAGCGTCTGTATGGAGTCAATGATGATGATCTCGGGTTGAAGTTTATTGGCTTCTTTAAGGAGATTATTGACATTTACTTCTGTGTAGATATAACATTCAGGATTTTTATGACCTACTCTGTCAGCTCGCATTTTGATCTGTTCTTCACTTTCTTCTCCGGAGACGTAAAGTACTTTTTTTTGTTGTCTCAATGCCAACTGAAGTAGAAGTGTAGACTTCCCTATGCCTGGCTGCCCTCCTACCAAAATGATAGAACCCGAAACCAATCCACCACCTAGTGCTCGATTGAGTTCGGTATCATAAGTATTGATCCTTTGAGATGACAGAGCAGAAACATGTTCGAGTTTTTTGGGTGTTATTTTTTCTTTTTTAGGATCTCGCCATACTTTATCCTGTTCGGATTTTAGAGATTTTTTTTCAATAACTTCCTCAATATAGGTATTCCATTCCGCACAAGATGGACATTTTCCGATCCATTTTGGTGACTCGGAACCACAATTGCTACAAAAAAAGCTAGTTTTTACTTTCAAGAAAATTATTTTTAAATTTTATTACCAAAACATGTGACTATGCAAAAAAGTAAACGTCCTAGAATTACAAATTGATAAAATACATGTTGTTTTCCAAAAGTGGAATAATAAAAGTAAATTGTTTTCAATTGGTTTTTTGGGGTTACGCGGGGTCCGGATGCTAATTCGGCTCCGCTTTTTTTTTGACTATAATTAAGATAAACAAAAAAACAGCAATGCAGTTTTCATTTTAATCATAACCACATGAATTTTTTATAAAAAAGGCAGAGACCACTATGGTGGTTTCTGCCTTTATTTCTTTTATAAGATACGAAATGAGCTTAAGCCTCGTCTTTCTTAATGTTTTCGTCTATCACATCATCTGCTTCTTCGGTTGTTTCTGCCACAACTTCTTCTACAGGCTCAGTGATATCTGCCACTTTTTCTTTGCCATCGCCAAGTTTTTCTGAAACAACATTTTTGATGTTTTCGAAAGTTGATGAAGCAGCATCTCTCATATCTTCAAATTTGTCTGCGACTATATCTTTAAATTCGTCAAATTTATCTTCTGCTTTGTTACCCAAATCTTCAGCATCATCCTTGATATCATCAAATTTATCTTCAGCTTTATCACTTAGATTGTTTGCTGATTCTTTTATATCTTCGAAAGCAGTTTTTGCTACATCTTTTAATGCGTCAAATTTATCTGCTGCTTTATCTTTAAGATCATCGAATTTATCTTCTGATTTATCGGCGATGTGCTCAGCTTTGTCCTTCATGTCATCAATGATGTCTTCAGACTTCTCAACCACATTTTCAAACTTTTCTGAGACTACTTCAGCTACCGCTTTTGCAGTATCTACGACATCTTCTACAAGGTTTTCTATGGAGTCGGTAAGTTTGTCAATGAAAGAGATTTCAGGTTTTTTAACTGGTTTTTTGACCAATTCTGAAGCTGCTTTTTCAAGTTTATCAGACATCTTATCCAATTCTTTGGCATTTTCAGAAATTCCTGACGCTATTTTTTGTTTTACTACTTCTTTTGCATCATCCAGTTTTTCTTGCTTTTCTACTTTGATAGCTTTCTTTTTTTCTCTTTCTATCTTAGCTTCGAGTTCAACCTTCGTTTTGATCATATCATCAATCTTTTCTTGCTTTGAATTGATACGTTCAGCAATCATGTTGATTTTTGCTTGTCTCAGTTGAGATTCTAATTGACCATCGCTATTTGCAACCCTTTTGGTTTCGTACTCATGGTCTTTCAGATCAAAATTGATAGAACTTTGCATCTTTTGGATGGCGCCTAGCAAACCTTTATAACGTGATTCCGTTCTTGCGAGTTCGCTATTGCTATGTTGTATAGGGTTAGAATTCCCGCGTTTTTCCTTCAGCTTTTTGAAGGTATCGTCTATTTTGTTCCAAAGATTATCCCTATCCTTTCTAGTAAATTGGAAATCTTTTATTTTCTGTTGAATCTTTTTGAGGTCTTCGAATAGTGGTGCTAAACCTAAGCCTTTTTCTATTTTTTCTTCGATTTGGCCTAATTCGTCACTGAAACTAGCCATATATTTTTTGGATTGAGTCTCAAATTCGTCTTCGAATGACTTCTTAAGTTCTTTGAGTTTGTCAAATAACATATTGGATTTTTCGCGCAAAGCTGCGCCGTGCTCTCTGTAAAGGTTTTTTTCATTTACCTGGTCTTGCACTTTGGCCCAGAAACCCACCAATTCATCCCACACGGATTTGTCATATTTGGTAAGCGTGTCAATTTTTTCTTTAAATTCTTCCATTTCTGCCTTGTACATATCATATAGTTTAGAAGATAAGACCACAAAATGCCACTCAGCTTGAGCTCTTGAGATCAGATCAGGTCTTTCTACTTTGATGTCTTCAGGTAGGAGGCTATCTGAAATGGATAATTTTCGCTCAATTTTTGTATATCCAGCAGGAAATTCTACTTCGATGTCATCTTTCCATTTTTTGGATAAGTTATCATCCAACTCTTGTGTTGCGATTGATTCAGGAAAAGTGTAGATATGCACTACATTTTCCTTTTCCAATAATTCTAATGCTACCAGCATTTTTTCGTCTTTTGCATTGGATCCCCAAAGTACTAACTTACGTCTCATGATACAGTGTAATTAAATAAACTAAAAAAATCGTTAATTATAAATGTAATAAATCAATTATTAAACAAGATGGTGTTTTACCAGATATTCTGCAATCTGGACGGCATTGGTGGCGGCACCTTTCCTTAAATTATCAGCGACAACCCACAAGTTGAGCCCATTATCTACGGACTCATCTCTCCTTATTCGACCTACAAAAACATCGTTTTTGTTTTTTGCATAAAGTGGCATTGGGTATTTAAAATTTTCTGGTTCGTCAAGAACAGTAATACCTTCTGCTTCTTCCAAAATTTTATTTACATCATCCAATTCAAATGGATGGTGAAATTCTATATTTACCGATTCTGAATGACCACCATTTACAGGGATTCTCACCGCTGTGGCAGTAATCCGTAGTGTGTCATCTCCTAGAATTTTTTTTGTCTCATGTACGAGTTTCATTTCTTCCTTGGTATATCGATTGTCAAGGAAAACATCACATTGTGGAATGGCATTTTCATAAATTTGATAATGGTAGGCCATCTCTGATTTTTCAAGAGTTTCACCTGCTTTTTCTGATTCGTATTGGGCAACTGCCTTTGCTCCCGTACCTGTGAATGATTGATAAGTAGATATCACCAACCTTTTGATCCCATATCTTTTATGGAGTGGAGCAAGCGCTACCACCATTTGAATGGTGGAGCAATTAGGATTGGCTATGATTTTATCTGCTTTGGTTATCGTATCAGCATTAACCTCAGGAACAATCAGCTTTTTGGAAGGATCCATTCTCCAAGCACTTGAGTTATCAATAACAACAGTACCTTTTTCAGCAAATTTTGGCGCCCATTCGAGGGAAGCAGCACCACCTGCTGAGAAAATAGCTATATCTGGTGCCATATTAACCGCATCTTCCATGCTTACGATGGGGTATTCTTTGCCTAAGTATTTGACCAACATACCAACCGATCTACTTGATGCAACAGGTATATATTCCGATATCGGAAAGTTAAATTCTTCCAATACTTCATTCATCACTCGGCCTACAAGACCAGTCGCTCCTACGACGGCAACTCTCATTTTTATTTTATTTTATTTTAAAATTTGATCCAACATTAAAATAGGTTCATAATTACCTTATTTATAAATCCATTGGTTTTCATTGGGATTAGGGATATGAATTGCTTTACAGCGAATCAAACGTAAGTGCTACTTTTATTATTTCTAACAAATAGATTTGATAGTCAATACCTATCTAAAACTAAAAGTGTGCCATATTTTTTTTTCTGATTTGCTACAGAATTGAATCATTTTACACTTTTTTTTTGTCTTAATATCCTTTGATAAAAAGAAATTCAGTGTTTATTTCTATATTTGCTATCCGATACGGGATTGTTATAAAACTTCCTGTAAAATTAAGGATAGAGAAAAAGGATCTGAATCTTTATACAAAAAATCAATATGAACCGCAAAGATATGCTTTCATTTATAAAAGTAGACTCATTAAAGAGAAGATATTTTACAACGGCTATTTTAGTGTCTATGGCTATCTTCGGCCATAGCCAACTGAATCTGGATTTTAGCAACGGAAATCTTACTAATCCGACTTGGCAAGGTGATGTAAGTAAGTTTGTAGTGAATGCTTCAGGTCAGTTACAGCTTAACACCACGGGTGCAGGTGAATCTTACATGTACACGAAGTATAAAGTTCCAGCGGATAGTATACTGCTAGATTTGTATTTCAAGCTACAGTTTGCTCCTTCTAATGATAACTATAGCAAAATATATCTTTTTATAGACAATCCAATAGAAAGTCAAGCAAATGGATATTACCTGAGATTAGGTGAAAATGGGTCTAATGATGCCATTCAAGTATTTAAGTTGAGTAATGGTGTACCTACTTTAATGGGTTCGGCGACTATGGGCGCTATCAGTTCTGACCCTGCTGATGCACGCGTGCAACTGAAGATATACAGAGATGGATTCTGGTCGATGGGATCAGATTATTCAGGGTCTACGCTTTATGATGAAGACTTAATGTTTGTCGATCCTAGTTTTATGCTTTCCGATTCTATGTATTTTGGTATTTATTGTAAATATACTGCTACAAGATCCGACAAGTTTTTTTATGACGATATCAGCATCAAAACTATAGAAAGGGACTCAATCGCTCCGGAAATAATCACTATAGAAGTGGTGAGTGAATCAGAACTAAAAGTTGTTTTTTCGGAAGTATTGGAAGAAAATTCTGCTAAGAATCCGATGAATTACAATGTTAACAATAGCTTAGGTCGTCCGGATCAGGTTTTGTATAGTGTAGCTACACCCAATGCAGTACGTTTGATATATGCTACCAATAATATATTGAGCGGCATCATCTATGCGCTAACCACAAATGGAGTAAAGGACAAAAGCAATAATACTAAGGTAACTACCAAGGATTTTGTTTTTGCTACTAAGCCACAGAAGGGAGACATCATGCTCACAGAAGTATTGACAGATCCATATTCAGGTGGTACTGATTTTGTGGAGGTGTACAATAAGTCGACCAAGTTTATCTCTATGGACGGCTTGATCATTCACAATACGCAGAATAATCAGTCGAGAGCCGTTAATACATCCATGATCCTTCAACCTATGCAATACGTGGCCATTAGTCAAGATACAACATTTTTAAAGTCAACTTATAAGACACCATCGGGTGCACGATTTATACAGTCTACTTTACCTTCGTTAAATGTCAGCGACGCTAATATAACGATAGCTAGCATTATCAATAATCAGGAAGTGACCATAGATTCATTTGATTACCAAGAATACTTTCATTTTACATTAATAGATCAGACAAAAGGGGTAAGTCTAGAGAGAATAAATATTAATGGACCGTCCAATGATCCTAACAATTGGCACTCTGCCTCACAACAAGTTTTATTTGCTACACCGGGATATAAAAATTCTAACGGTCAGTCTGAAACGGTTATTGGGGATTTTGGTATCATAGCGGACAAAAAAGTAATATCACCCAACGGCGATGGAACGGATGATTTTTTATTATTGATTTATAAAATGGAAAAGCCGGGGTATTTGGCTACCATTAAAATATTTGATGCCGAAGGATTTCCTGTACTCAATCTGACAGATAATAATCTATTGGGTACTGAAGGTTCATTCAAATGGGATGGTGTAGATGGCGAAGGTAATATCATTCGTATGGGCATTTATATTATAATCTCTAGGCTATTTCATCCTGATGGAGAAGTGAAGGAGTTTAAGCATGTGGTCGTCGTAGGAGGTAATATGTAAGGTAATATTAGGAAAAGTAAGTAGAGGAGTTATGAGGAGTATATTACGTGTGGGTAATAAAATAATTGCGGTAATCCTGATTTTGCTTACCGTCACGGCCGTATTTATACCTTCTTTTGGTATATTCAATAATGTTCAAGACTATTTGGTGCATTTTCTTTTTTTTCTGTTAGTTTCTGGCCTTATAGGTCTAGTGATTGGCAATCAAACGATCTTGTTTACAAGTTTTGGTTGTGCAGCGATCCTTGCTATCTTTCTAAAAAATGCTTCCAATACAGAACTAAAAGACCCCAATATCAATGATGAGATCAGACTGTCTGTAGCGCACCTTAACCTAAGCTTGATCACCGATGTGAAAGATGTGATGAAGGTCCTGAGCCATCCAGAAATAGAGGTGGTTTCATTTCAAGAGTATACGCCTGATTGGGGTAATATTATACCTATGATTTCAGATTCATTTCCGTATTCTTTCAAGGATGTACGTATAGACCTGTATGGTAAGGCACTTTTTTCAAAATATAAAATAGTCCATTCTGAGATTATAGATCATCAGGGTATCCCCAATCTAATTGTAAAGGTTCAGAAAGATGAAAACGTATTTACTATATATTCGGCTTACTTGACACCAGCTTTAGACAAAAATTCTAAGTTAATGGCTCGGCAGCAAATCGAAATATTAGAGAAAATAATCAATCAGGATAAAGATAATCTCATAGTAATGGGCGAGTTCAATCAAGTGTACTGGTCACATGATATCATCTCATTCCGCAACAAAACAAGTCTGCTCAATAGCAGGCGTACTGTCAATCCATCGACCTTCAAGATGCCTTATGATCATATCTTTTATACGCCAAGTCTAGAATGTTATTATTTTGAAGACTTGATAGATACAAGTGCAAATCATATAGGCTGTCTTGGCTCCTTCCAATTAAAAAAGAATTAAAAAATCACCACTTTGATAGCACTGACATATACTTGTAAACATTTTGACGAATTGACGATTGATGAGTTGTATGCATTGATGCGACTGCGGCAAGAAGTTTTTGTAGTTGAGCAAAACTGTCCATATCTCGACGCAGACGGTAAGGATAAGTATGGAT
>JBBRJL010000071.1:0-8849 GCA_038219375.1 Chitinophagales bacterium
GATCAGGGTAAAAATCTTGCAAGAAAAAGACATCTTCGATGAAATCAAACTGAGATGCGCTATGACTTTTCCACTCAAAAAAATTCCATTACAAAAGGTAGACTGTCGTAAGGTAAACGAAATCATCAGTAACTCATATAACAATGATCAATCTGCAAGAGAAAATCATGAAAATTAGCAAGATGTCACAGATGTGAACAAAGAAAATAAAAATACTATCATTTCCATCATAGACAAATGTGGATGGTCGACCATCGACACTTCGCAAATTAATAAAGTCTTTATCATGATACAGCATATGGATACTGAGTTTGTGGCTAGATATTATCCTATTTTTATAAAATGTTATAAAGAAGGTAAGTTAAGTAATGTCAATTATGCAAGAATGATATATAGACTGCTTATGAATAATGGCTTCCCACAAATTTATGGGACACAGGAGGTGGATGAAAGTTGTTATGGTATCAAAGATGAAGAAAATGTCAATGATAGAAGAAAGAAACTAGGATTATCTCCACTGTAAGAACATGCTAAAAAGTTTGGATTTGAATATAAGCCTATTGTACGACCTTAGTTTCACGCTTTAAGGAGCAAAGGTTTTACATGCCAGAATATTGTTTACAATAATTTTATACTTCTGATAAAAATGCAAAAAAAAAGCCGAACAATAACTAACTTATCATTCGGCTTTTCCTACTTATATCTATTTTTACAAGAACTTCTTTATTTGTTCTTCTAGGTCATTTCTCGGGTTGATAGCCGCTATTTTACCATCTCTACCTACCAGAAATGTTTGTGGGATACTTCTCACTCCGTAAGTTCCTGCAGGTGCGCTCTCCCACTTTTTAAGGTCAGATACATGTCCATCCCAAGCCAATTGGTCTTGTGCGATAGCTGCTAACCATCTATCTTTTGTGCCATCCATTTGTTGCTTAAGCTGTTCAGGATCTGTAAATCTTTGAGCTGTTCTACTATCGATACCATCAAGTGACACGCTAAACACATCAAATCCTTGACCCTTATACTTATTATACACTTCTACTACATGTGGATTTGCCTTTCGACAAGGTCCGCACCATGAAGCCCAAAAGTCGATCAATACCACCTTACCTTTATAGTCAGATAGTTTTCTCATTTTGCCATCAGGACCAGGCAATGAGATATCAGGTGCAAGCTCCCCAACTTTTATGGACGCAGACGCTTGTTCCATTTGCATTTGCTGAGTCAGTTGTGCAGTGACACCAGCATATTGTGTGGTAATGTCCAGTTCAGGATATTGGGATGTCAGTCTTTGAGATACAGCCTTGTGAATTTCGATAAATTCTGGTCTGATCGTAAATAATCTGGTCGCAAGTTGCAATCCTATTAATGGATCAGCTGTTTGTGTCGTAAAAGCGGTCAAAGCTGGCACATCCATTTTTTTTGAGATATAATCCTTTACCGTACTTATGTATTGCTCAGACAATTTAGAACCACTTACCGTGTAGTTAAACTCGTTTAATCCTTTGAGATCTGCTTTGATTACGACATCCTTTTCTGTGCCGTCCATGATCAAATCAGCAATCTGCTCACCTATACGCAATCTATAGATACCCTTTTTTACGCCATCTGGCAATTTTAACTTAAAATTACCACTTCCATCTATTTTTTCTGTCAACAAGATGGTACTTTGACTAGTAAGAGATACTAAATCCAAGAATATAGACATGTTTTCAGCACCTTTGATAGTCCCTGAGATTTCAGTTCCTTTAGTTGCTCCACAAGAGGCCAAAACAGCCAAAGGAAATAACAAAATGTAGAAATGTTTTAAAAAAGCCATTTTACTTTCAGATTTTAATTAAATAATTTAAATACCAAATAAATGCGACTGATAAGATTATCTATCTCATTTTGTCACAAAATTATACATTAAACTGATAGCTTAGACATCTTGTTGCCAAGGGAAGCTTATTATCAATGTAAATTATGAATTTATTAACAAAATAATTAATTCAACACACCCAATGTCCTACCAAAATTAAAACTACATGTCATTTTGTAATCTTATTTGACAATTATCACTTTTTTGGTGCTGTATTTCCCACCACTTAATACGGTAACCATAT
Organism: Chitinophagales bacterium; assembly: GCA_038219375.1. Taxonomy (GTDB): domain Bacteria; phylum Bacteroidota; class Bacteroidia; order Chitinophagales; family Saprospiraceae; genus OLB9. The sequence continues at coordinate 2,106 of JBBRJL010000071.1, forward strand.
ATACCCCAGGCAATGCATCAATGGAAATATTTCCATCTTCTCTCGCAAAAGAAATATCTCTACCATGAATGTCAGTAACACCTATTCGGTCAATGACATTTCCACTAGCTAATATAAATCTTCCGTCATAAGATGGATTAGGTGTGATAGACCAAATGGCTGCATCTATATTGATTCCCCTATTGCGAAGATGAACCGTCTGATAATTTTGAATTAAAATTTTAGAAGTATTTTGTCTTAATATATCAAAATTATTCATACCAATATTTTGGCTCGAAATGGTTAAAAACGGTTTTGATGCACTAATCTCGAAATCTTTGAGTACTACAATTTTGACAATACCAGTTTCCTTATTCTTAAATATCGTACTGCCAGAAATATCGAAGTAAGGCGAAGATATAGTCAGTTCATCCATTATAGAAGGATTGACTTTAAATTCTAATTCTACTCCTTGGGCTACAATTTTATCATTTGCAATAAGCTGATATTCATTATCAACAATACTTTCAGAAACAAGGACTGTTGATCTCCATGAAGTCTCCTTCTTATTAGCACCTGTGATGTCACCTACATAAACTGCGGTAAAATCTATACTTCCGTCAAATTTCATGATATCGAAAACTTGCTTTACACTACTCAATTCAGAAACAGATTTTATTTCTGGAACATCAACGGCGAAGCGCCACATTTTTTGATTATTTAGAAATGGCTTTAAAATATTATCTCTTAATACATTAAGGTCGTTTATTCTAATTTTATTATCGCCATTCAGATCAGCCGCCATATATTCAAAATTTACAAGGGTATCAATTCCAAAAATGTAATTCTGGAGTTTCTTAAGGTCTGCTATATCTACACGACCAGACTCTACTTGTTCGTAGTTTGGAACGACCTGATAATCGTTATATAAAGAAATATTTTCCCATCCGAATCGGCCTGCATCATTTGTCATGGCGTGCTTATCTTCCTGTCCTTGGCGTACTAAAGACATACTTACATTTTGCATCACTGCTCCATTAGATTCAGTCACTGTACCTGGAAAAGTAGCAGTCATACTGCATGACCCATTGTCAAACAGAAGTAAAAAAGCTTCTACAAATTCCTGATTACCAGCTAGATCTGTTACATATATGGTATAAAACTGAAAGCCGGCATTTGAGCAATTAATGATTCGCAAGGTATCATTCACATTAGGTGAAAACGAATATCTCAATTTGGATTGTGGCGTACAGTTATCAAATGAACCTACATTAAATAGTCTTGGCGACACCATAAAATCCATGATATTACCTTGGAAAGCAGCCGTCAAAAAATCATGCATGTAAGGTGTTGGCTTTTTTAGATCCTTTGTCTCCACGATCGAGTGACATGAAGCAAAATTCCCGCACCCATCACGAACTGACCACTTTATTTTATGTTTGCCAATCTGTACTCTTTCTGGCAACGTGATGGATATCTCCTGACCATTAGCGACCGGAGCTAATCGGAATTCACCACTTTCATTAAACCCATATTTATAATCTACATCACCATTTCCCCAAAGATCAATTTCTACCACCCAACTCAATAGTTCTGTAGCACAAATCCCCACATCAACAGCACTGTTTTTGATGGTAAAAGGTGCTTTACAATCTCCCTCAACACTAATAACTTTATCAGTACAATCTCTAATCGTAGGTGGTGTCGTTTCTATAACTTTAATTATTTGTGTGTATGTCCATATTCCTGAACCATCCCAATTCGGGTCTTGTGGTCTATAAGTACACCAATTTATTACCGTGAAATTTCTACGTATTTTATAACATGCATCTGAAGCTATCTCAAATACCTGTTCCATGACATTAGAACCTAAGACATCACACGGACCAGTAATCCATGTAGGAGAATCCCGTATGATATCATCTTTACATCCATATATCCTGTCTATAGGAAAATTAATTATGATAATTTCTGGATCTGCGAGTAAAGTGATACGTTGAATACAGTTTGACTCGGTAGGTTGATGTACATTGTCATTATTGAGATCTAGGTACCATTTGCGATCTACATATCCTACTTTACATTGATTTAAAAATTTGGTATCAATATATTTTGCAACAGAAGTTGGATATCCAAAAACCACAGGTGTTCCCGTCACCGGCAGATAATTTATATCATCATGACAATACAAGGTTTTGTCTACCGGGCAATAAATACTTGCCTGGCAAAAATTGATTCCCAACAAAAATAATATCGAAAAAATGATTCTTGATAACATAGCTATAAAAATTTAACCTAATAAAAAAACACCAGTTCTAGACCCAAATTCAAAACTGCTATTTAAAACATATGCAAAAATATATAAAATGAGAATTACTTGTATCATTTTTCAAATAAAACAATGACTTAACACATTTTTTTGTCTTTTTTGGGCTAATATTACCATTGTTAGGAGCGTTTTTCATTTATTTGCACTCTTATATATAAATAATTAAATATGAAATCATTTATGTGTCGCATTTGCTTCCTAAAAATTAGGTTAATAAAACATTAGGCGAGTCACCACAAATGATAGGTTCATTTTAACTTTCAATTTATAACATCTTAAAAAAAGATATGAAAACAAGAATTTTAGGAATACTAGGCATGATCTTCTGTTCCTTTTTGGGGTTTGGACAATGTAGTATTTCAGGGTTGACGGTGACCGCTAGTGAATGCAATAACAATGGAAAGTTTTTTGTAGAAATAAATTTTAACCATACCGGAACATCACCAAAATTTAAAATAATAGGTAACAGTACAAATTATGGTACTTTTGAATATGCAAATCTGCCTATTACGCTAGGTCCACTGACAGGAGATTGCACCACAAACTATGAATTTTTAGTTAGAGATAATGAATTTGAATCATGTAGTTCTTTCAAATCAATAGGCACTAAGTGCTGTACAAACGAATGTGCTATTTCATTTCTAAATGTAGAAGCAGGCAATTGTGATGGAATGTTGTATCAACTTAGTTTTGACTTAGCTCATGATGATGATGCTGCTAACGGCTTTGACCTTTATACAAATGGGCAATTTTTTGGATATTATCAATACGATGAATTACCACTCAACATCACAGATTTTCCATCTAGTACGATAGAGCCATTCAACCAAATCGTAGTTTGTGCCAATGATAATGCAAGCTGTTGTGATACTATAAGCTTGTTAAACCCTTGTATTTGTAATATTTACAGGGTTCAAGGCCAAGTCATAGATTGTAGTGAAGAATCAGAAACTTTTTCTATAAAATTAAACTTTAGACATAATCTGACATCGGATAGCTTCCAAATAGGTGGCAACACAACGAATTATGGTACTTTTGGTTATAATGAATTACCTATTACCATTTCAGGTTTGAGCTTTAGTGATTTGCTACAGTATGAGTTTTTAATCTTAGATAAAAATGATGCCTTCTGTTTTACTTCCTATGAGTTAGGTATCGTCAATAATTGCAATTTTGAATGCGATATATCAGAACTTATCGTAGAGCCTTATGCTTGCGAAGATGGACAGTTTTATGTCGATATAGCATTTTCTTACAAAAACACTAGTATCGCAGGTTTTACTATGGTAGGCAATGGTCAAAATTATGGCAGTTTTGAATACGGTGAACCATTCTATACCCTTGGACCATTGGAAGCTGATTGTACAACACTTTACGAATTTGTATTAAAAGATAATGAACTCGAAGGTTGTCAAGCAGTTAAAGAATTTAATGAGCCCGTTTGTTGTGAAGTAGATTGTCAGATAGCTGAATTGCGCATAGACGAGATTTGTGAAGAAAATATTCTAGTTGGATTCAAATTTAATTTTAACCACACGGCTACTCAGGGAAGTTTTGTGATAAAAGCAAATGGTGTAAATTTGGGTACTTTCGAGTATGCAAACTTACCTATAACTATTAGTGAGATCAACTTTGATCTTCAGGTGGTAACTTTTGTAATTTTTGATAGTGAAGATGAAAGCTGTAGGCTGAATAAAATATACACCTTTGAATGTACAAATGTACAAGATTGCGATCTTAGAGACATGATAGTCACTGTGGGCGACTGTAATGACGATGGCCAGTTTTATGCCAAACTAAAGTTTAAGGTGACTAGTCCAGGTTCGCAAGGATTCGTTATAAAAGTAAATGGGCAAACTTTAGATACCCTTGAATATGGACAAGATTTTTATGAAATTGGACCACTAGAAGGAGATTGTAGTACGTTATACCAATTTTTGATACACGATGTTCAGCATCCAGAATGTGCAGAAGACTTCAAATTTACAGAGAAAGTGTGTTGTGGTGAAGAATGTAAAATCACTAATGCAACTTTGTCCTTTTTGCCATGTGAAGATGGAAAATTTGATGTGAAATTAAATTTTGAACATCAAGGAACGTCACCAAAATTTAGACTAAAAATAAAAAATCAATTTATAGGTCCGTTCTCTTATGCTGATTTACCTTTCACTATCGAAGGTCTTATAGAAAGACAGGTTTATGAGATTGTTATCGTTGATGCAGAAAATGAAAATTGTAGATTAGTATTGGTTATCCCAGCTATCGAATGTCCATCAAGCACCAATGATCAACTCGCTGCAACCGTCCAAGTCAAAAACAACAACGAAGTCCTAGAAGTTTCATTATCTGAAATTTGGGGTAAAACACAAGTTAGTATCCTAGATATCACCGGAAAAATAATAAGTTCAACATTTATAAATAGCGATTTTATGATGATAGAACTCAATCAATTAAGTGCAGGATTGTATTTATTAAGGTTGGATAATAATAAGACTCGTTATACAAAAAAGATCATTAAGTTTTAAGGAAACTTCAGGAATTCAGTAAAAAGCCCTTGCAGATTTAAAGTTTGCAAGGGCTTTTTCTTGATAACATATTACATAAAATAAAAAAGCTTAAACAATTGTTTTACAACTATTTAAGCTCATTTAAAGTGGAGATGCAGGGATTCGAACCCTGGTCCAGACAAAGCAACTGAAAGCTTTCTACATGCTTATCTTCTAATCGGATTTTCGAAATCTGACAGGTCTAGAAGCCCACGACGTCATCATCTTATCTTCTTAATTTCGGATTGTGATCGAAGCATCTCACTCACCTAGTCCGCGGGTTTGTTGAAGTGCGGCTACCGGCATATATCGGACGTCAACCGGGCGGCACTAAAAGCGTTGTAATCCTAGATTACGCAGCTAATGCGAAGTTATTATCGCCATTTGTTGTTTGATCATCATTTGATACGGAGTGAACAATCGTGCTCCGGCATGCTTACCAACCGATAATCTTTCCTGTCGATACCAGTCATCCCCAAGTGTTAATTGGATACTCGTGTATAACCCAGTGTAAATAATATAGGCTGAAATTAATGTTGTGTATCTTTATACGAGATTCAAAACGCACATTTTCTAATATTTGTTCCACAAACTTCACAATATCTTTAAATTCATTTTAATACAATTATCAAAGTAATATATTATGCAATACATATATCATTGATTTAAAGTAATTTAAGTATTTTTATAATCTAAAATACTAACAATTAATAATAATTAATAAAGATGTCTCAGAGTCAAATCTCATAACATCACAAAATCAAGCAACTAAAAAAAAGAACAAATTTAGAGTATTACGATATAATTTCATCCTATTTGCGTTAATTTGCAACATCTTATTGAATGTCGAAAAAATTAATCATAAATGATATTAATAACAAATGATGACGGCATTGTAGCCCCAGGTATCAAAGCATTGGTAGAAGTAGCTTCACAATTTGGCGAGGTCTTGGTAGTTGCGCCTGATTCTCCTCAATCTGGTCAAGGTCATGCTATCACACTAAATAACCCATTGAAACTTCGGAAAGTAGATATTTTCCCAGGAATCGATGCATATGAATGTTCAGGCACACCTGTAGATTGTGTCAAACTGGCAAAAAATGTATTATTAAAAGGTAGAAAAATAGATTTATGTGTTTCAGGTATCAATCATGGTGCCAACTCATCTATTAATATCATATACTCAGGTACGATGTCTGCTGCGATGGAAGCGAGTATAGAAGGGATAGATTCCATAGGTTTCTCGTTGCTAGACTTCAGTTTTGAGGCAGATTTTGAACCAGCAAAGGTCTATATTAAAAAAATCATCTCTTCGGTTGTGAGCCAATCTATGCAAGATTGTAAGCTTTGGAATGTCAATATCCCTGCATGTCCATTGGATGAAATCAAGGGAATCAAAGTCTGTCGTCAAGGGAATGGCACATGGGTAGAAGAATTTCAGGAGGGGATAGACCCGCGAGGTCAAAAATATTATTGGCTGACTGGAAAGTTTGTTTCTTATGAAAACGACGACTTGGACAATGATATTAACGCACTCAAAAACAATTATGTGTCTATTGTACCATCTGGACACGATCTCACGCATTATGCTCAAATTAATAATCTTAAATATTTAGAAAATATATAATATGATAGAAAGAGATTCACTAATGTTTGGTATTTTACTTGGTGTCATTGTCCCTATTTTGGGCTTTGTGGTTGTAGAGTACATTTTTGAAGTATTGACCAATATAGGATGGATGTCCGAAGTGAGTATTTCTACATCGGACAGAAGATTTCGGACCTTAGTTCTAATAGGAATTTGCTGGAATCTAATCCCCTTCAATATTGCCAAAAACAAAAGATGGGACCAAACTATGAGAGGTATTGTCTTTCCTACATTGATATATG
>JBBRJL010000072.1:0-8842 GCA_038219375.1 Chitinophagales bacterium
CTGCTCGTTGGTTTCGACCGCACATCCAGCGAATCCATCTTCAAAAGTACTGCGCACATAAGGGTGTACAAAGATGATATACTTAGCAAACCACTGCATCAATCAAATGACTCAAAATCTGTCATCATCAATCCAAAAGTAGTTCCCGCAAGCAATACCATCGTCAATCCAAATGAAGTAGTTGCCCTCATAAAAAAAAATCAGGATGTAACTATAGTAACACCACAAGTCACAGCCACTATTTTTTATAATGTGGGCAAAACACAAATAGCAGGCATGGCCATCGGAGTTATACCTTCAGAAGCAGACTTGATGTTTAATATCAAATCTACCATCGTAGAAGGGAATTTCGACAAGATGCAAGGCAATACCAATGCCATAGCAATAGGAAGTGGTGTAGCCGAAAAACTCAGTCTAAAAATAAACGACAATATCAACATTACATCATCCAAAGGTATCAATAGAAATCTTAAAGTAACTGCCATATTCAAGACCAATAATAGCGCTATTGATAAGACAAAATCATATATAAATTTAGCCACAGCTCAGCAATTACTTAAGGAAAATAATACCTACGTCACAGATATCAATGTCAATGTCACTGATCCAGAATCTGCAGCAAACATTGCACCGATGCTCACTACTTTGACAGGATATAGATCTGAAGGGTGGAAGCAAGCCAATGAATCGCTCATGGCAGCATTTAGGATGAGAAAGATAGTCATCACTTTTGTATCTTATACCATACTAATAGTGGCAGGATTTGGCATTTATAATATCCTAAATATGACTGTTTCACAAAAAATCAACGATATAGCCATTCTCAAAGCCATGGGATTTAAAGGGAGAGACGTAATTAGGATATTTTTGACGCAAGCTTTGTCTATCGGTATTATGGGCGTAGTAGGCGGTATGGTAGTAGCAGTAATAATGGTGACTTTGCTCAAGAAGCTGTATATTGGTGGTGATATTGGATTTTTTCCAATAGATTACGAGTTGGCCAAATTTATTCAGGGCGCAGTAGTAGGTATGATTATCACATTTTTTGCAGGATATCTTCCGGCTAGAAAAGCGGCTCAAGTAGATCCTGTTTCCATATTCAGAAAGTAGATTATTATGAACATCTTAGAGACAAAAAATGTCAATAAATTTTTTCACGATCCTGTGGAGTTTCAGGTTTTGAAAAATATATCTTTTAGCGTAGGTAAAGGAGAATTTCTGAGTATGATAGGAAAATCAGGAAGTGGAAAATCTACTCTGCTGTACATATTATCTACCATGGATACGGAATATGAAGGGCAGCTTATGATTGATGGTCAGAATGTAACAGGCCAAAATAATGATCAGCTTGCCGAAATGCGAAACAATAAGATAGGATTTGTCTTTCAGTTTCACTACTTATTGCCGGAGTTTTCATGTCTCAAAAATATAATGATTCCAGCACTTAAGCTAGGTAAGTATTCATCACAAGAAATAGAAAGTAAAGCTTATGACAAACTAAAATTATTGGGTCTCGAAGATCAGGCACTCAAACCAGCAAGCAAACTCTCTGGCGGGCAACAGCAACGGGTAGCCATAGCGCGTGCGCTCATCAATGATCCACTCATGATCATGTGCGATGAGCCAACAGGCAATCTCGACAGCAAAAATACAGCCATCGTTTTTGATATTTTTAAGGAGCTAACCAGTCAATTTAATCAAACCATCATCGCTGTCACCCATGATGAAGAGTTCGCCCACAATAGTGATCGGATCATAGAGATGAAGGATGGAGAGATTGTGTGAAAGGTAAGCGGATGAGGATGGTTGAAATTATTGTATATGGTAATCTTGGTTACTAGGATTGGGATTTGGTGGTTTTGCATTATTATAATGGACATATCGTTTATACAACTTTTTTTATAGTGTACCATCTAATAGAGTATCTCCAAGTATGTTATTTTCTTCTACACCTGAATATATAAATATCTGACCCGTCTCGTAACTTTCTTCCGTTTGATAAACCCATTTAGCATCATCCTTGAAGTAATGAGTAATTTGACTTTTTGCAAATAAGCTCAGGCATAAAATGATAGTTGTTATTAATACTCGCCTCATTAATTTAAATTTTTAATCCAAAGGTATCATGAATAATTGATTTTCATTGAGATTGTATTTCTTTTAATTGTCTTTATTGATACAGCTTCGAATTTTTAATGTTTTTATATTCGTTTTTTGGGTCATTTCGTTAGGCATCATACATTTTTTGTATTTTTTATACATAGATTCGTCTAAGTAGTGGCTACATCTTTTGGAATATTAACAATAGATGCTTTACTTTGCATGTTATATCTCCTAAAGTTAATAAGTGTGATGCGTATATATATATATCTGATTTTTATTATTTCATTTTTATCTATTACTCAGTTGAAGGGTTTTACTAATGACACGATGGCTCAAAATGCAAATATATTTTTGACCCAAAAAGAATATCAAAAAGCACTTGATTTGTACCATAAAATAGAAAGTGAGCAATATTATTCTATGGGTTTATTTAAAAATATGGCTATTGCTTATGCAGGATTAAATAAAGATGCCCTTGCTATTCTATATTACGAAAGAGCATTGAAACTTTCGCCCCGAGATACTGAGCTTAAAGCAGATCTTGGCATTATCATAAAAAGAAATCCTGAGCTGGATGAATCTGTTCCTCCTTTTTTTCTTATTGTGATATGGCAATCTATTACTTCTTTTTTCAGCCCAACTATATGGTCTATATTGAGCCTTTTGTTTCTGGGATTGGCCGGATTTATTTTATTTAGAAAACTACCTTTATCAGGTATGGATAAGGAGAGTTACACCTATTTTGGAGCTGCTTTTTGTTTAGCTTTGGTTTTTGTGTTTGCTGCGTTTAGCACTTATTATAGACAATATAATCAAGACAACATGATCGTTACAGAATCGCTTGTTGTATTGAAAACTGGACCTGACACAACTAGTCCTGACGTAGAAAATCTCCCAACGGGCGCTAAAGTCTCCATAAAAGATAGCTTAGGAGAATGGCTCCAAGTAAACACTGCCAACGGAGATATAGGATGGATAAAAGTTGATCAAGGCGTGAAAATATAAGATGCAAAAAATAAGCGCGCTACTCAAGTTACGTTTCAGGCAAATATATAGAATGGTCGATCGAGTAGGTTGGTTGTTATTTATAATTTTCCTATTTGTGGTTTTGGGTGTTGGATTGCAATTTCTACAGACGTTATTGAAACTTCCTGCTTACACTAGTATTTTATTCAGTTTTGTAGTTTTGGCTTTTATTGACTTTTCACGTGAAGACAAAGTATTTTTATCTAGTGTTTTTCAGTCTTATTCTTCATTAGTGCGATACATTTGGATTGAAAATTTGACACTCGTTTTACCTGTTATCATTTACCAATGTATGATTAAGAATTTTATTTTTGGTTCTGGTATTGCTTTAGCGACATTGTTGGTTTCGCTTTTTTCTCCGATGTTCCGCAAATCTGAGTTGACCCATGCAAAGCGATCAATACCATGGCTTCCTATGCACACTTTTGAACTCAGATTTTTTGGCGAGAAGTTAGGTTTTATTGCTTTAGGGTATTTTGTTTTCGGTATATTTTCGTTTTGGCACATAGGTGTGTACGCGATTTGGATATTATTGTTTTGTTTTACCTTACCTGAAGTTTTTAAGTGGAACGAAAGCAGAGAGATGGTACATTGGTTACCAAATTTTGTGATGAACAAAGTAATAAACAACCTTTTTGTCATTGGTAAACTAGTGTTAATGCCTACCTTGGTGGCCTTTATTTTTCATCCTGATATGTGGTACTTTACGGCATATTTGATTTTTTGTTTGTTTACGACAATTTTACTTAGCATTTCATTCAAATATGCTACCTTTACTACAGTCTTTGAAGCTTCTATCGCATCTAATGTCGTTTTTCTAATGCTCATGTTAATGTTACTTCCTGGAGGCGCATTGATCACTTTAATTTATGCCATCTTTCAGTATTTTAAAGCTGAAAAAAATATGAATTTACTTTATGCTTGACATCAAAAATCTTCAATTTGCTTTCGGTCAAAAAGTGATTTACGATCATCTAAATCTGACCTTTCCAATATCTTCCATCACAGGGTTGATAGGGAAAAATGGCGTTGGCAAAACAACACTTTTTCGCATTTTGACAAATATATATCGTAATCAAGGTGGAGAAATTACTTTTAATGGAGAAAAGATTACACCAAATATGATCTCATTCTTACCTACCGATCCTTTTTTTTATCCATATATGAAAGGTAGTGAATATCTAGATATTGCGGCTTGCAATCCAACTGAATTGATCCAAAGTCGGGTTTTTGCTTCACAATTGGATCTACCTTTGGATGATTTGATTGACAATTATTCCACAGGCATGAAAAAGAAGATCGCATTTGTTGCCATTTTTGCTCAGTCTAGACCAATTGTCATTCTAGACGAACCTTATAATGGTGTTGATCTCGAAAGCAATGAAGCTATTAAATATATCATTCATCATTTTGCCAAAGATAGGGTAGTGGTACTGTCATCCCATATCCTCTCCACTATTACAGATATCAGCGATCGAATCTATCATATTCAGGATTCTAAGACAGTCACAAGGCATTCAAAAGACCAATTTGATGCTTTTGCCAATGATATGAAGATACATACTAAAGATAAATTTTCTGAATTTTAATTATTTTCTCAACATTTTACACATTATAAAAATATATAATATATCTTTGTCCTTTATTTCGACTCATTTGTCTAATAAATAGGCAATAGACATCGTGATAGATATATCTTTGAGAGGATATTTTTTGATTAAGGTATTTATAATTATTTTAAAATGAATAGATTAGCTTCTTTTTTTATATTCAGTTCTGGTGCCGTGTCATCTGTATTGAAGCGTTGTCCCACGGATTACAATAAGTATCAGGGTATCGGTGCTACCATATTTTTCACAGGTATTTTGTCCGCTTTGTCTGCTGGTTATGCATTGTACACTGTTTTTGATTCTATAGTAGCTTCGACTGTATTTGCTATTATTTGGGGAATGATGATTTTTAATCTTGACCGTTACATCGTATCTGGAATGCGTAAAAAATCAAACATTCTGAAAGAATTTGCAATGGCAGCACCTAGGATTGTACTTGCGATTTTTATAGGAATAGTCATTGCAACACCATTAGAACTCAAGCTTTTTGAATCTGAGATTAATGCTGAAATTGGAATGATGCAGCAAGAAACATATAAAGAACAAGATGATCTCCTCAAAAAAAGATACGAAGCAGATATTAAAGTTGTCAATGATGAAATCGAACTTTTGAGAGGTAAACTCACTAAATCCGACCAAGTCAGAACAACTTTACTTGCGGATGCTATCGGAGAAGCTGATGGAACAGGTGGAAGTAAGGTCAGAAATATGGGTGCCATTTATAAAATGAAGTCTTCAGCCGCTCAAAGAGCCGAACAAGAATATCAAATGGTCTATACTGAGATCAACCCTAAGCTTGACGAACAATTGGTGAAATTAGAAACCATAGAAACGGCTCGCAAAGCAGATTTGGAAAGTTTGAGTCGTGCATCATTAACTGGATTTGCTTCACGCTTGAAGGCATTACACAGACTGTCTGCAAAAGAAGAGGCTATCCGTATTGCAGGTTTGTTTATCACTATTTTATTTCTCATTATAGAATGTTCGCCTATCTTAGTAAAACTCATAAGTGAACGCACCCCATATGATCAACGTATAGATTCTCTCGAAACGGAGTACCACCTTGCCAATCTTAAAACGACAACTTTATCAAAATTAGCAACGGATAGTCGTATCACTTTCGAAAATAAAACGGCAGGCTTCCGAGTGACAGAAATGATCAATGCCGAAAATGAAGTCTTTGCACATGCGCTGCGGCGGGAGAAAGAAGATCTCATGCAAAGGAAAGAAGGTTGGTTCTCATTGCTTAAAAAGAGACGTATTTTTGATTTTTAAATCATCACAAAGTATTATAAAAATGGGCTGTTTCCTGAATTGGATACGGCCCATTTTTATTTTGACTAACAAAGAAGAATTACACCAATTGTATTTATAAAATATCCCAAAATAAATAAATAGAGTTTTTATTCAGTCGATTCAAAAAATATTTGAATTGCCTTCGCTATGGAAATATTTTATGAAGAAGAATCAATGAAAAAGATTAAGTTTATTGGACTATTTTGTATGTACTATTGGTATTACTCCTTTACTACAATATTGACCATTCTTTTAGGAACGATGATTACCTTCTGAATTTCCTTGCCTTCCACATATTTTTTTACTTGGTCGAGTTGCATCACTTGTTCTTGAATTTCTTCTTGTGTCAGTTGAGCGGAAAGCATGATGGTATCTCTTTTTTTACCATTGATGGATACAGGGTATTCGATGGTATCTTGCACTAAATATTTTGCATCAAATATTGGGAAAACTGCCTTGTGAACAGATCCTTCTTTACCTATATTTGCCCATAGTTCTTCAGAAATAAAAGGAGCAAACGGCGCCAACAATATAGTCAGCGGCTCTAAGATTTGGCGTTTGTTACATTCCACTCTTTTGAGTTCATTTACACAAACCATAAATGCACTTACACAGGTATTGAATGAAAAACGCTCGATATCTTCTGATATTTTTTTGATGGCGGTATGCAGGGTTTTGTATTCATCTGCATTCGGAGTTTCGTCTGATAAATTCAAACCTGATTCATTATAATACAGACTCCAAAACTTCCTTAGAAACTTCTGCACACCGTCTATACCTTTGGTATCCCAAGGTTTTGACTGTTCGATTGGTCCAAGAAACATCTCATACATCCGGAAACAATCGGCACCATATTTGGCAACAACTTCATCGGGATTTTGGACATTGTACTTGGATTTAGACATTTTTTCCTGTACGATATTTACGGTGAAGTATTCTTCACCATTTTCATCTTTTACCCAATGATATTTTAATGTATCACCAATTATGTTGTAGTCTTTGCCTATGTTTTTAAAATATTCAGTAAATTTTTCTTTAAAAACTCTATTTTGGACATCTAAATAGTCATTGATATATGGAAGCCTTATTGGACTACCTACATGAATATTTTGTTTGGTTTCAATATCTTTGACGTTACCAATAAATGTATTTTCATCATCAAATTTTAAATTTTCTGCATAATACCCATAAGCCGTAATCATCCCTTGATTGACCAGCTTTTTGAATGGTTCAATCGTCGGAACTACGCCAAGATCGTACAAAAACTTGTGCCAAGTCCGCGAATACATCAAGTGACCTACAGCGTGCTCCGTACCACCGACATAAAGATCTACATCTTGCCAGTAGTCGATCGCTTTTTTTGACGCAAATTCATCAGGATTGGATGCATCCATATATCTCAAGAAGTACCATGACGACCCCGCAAATCCAGGCATTGTGTCCGTCTCGAGTTCCATATCAGGGATTTGATTTACCCAGTCTTTTGCCCTTGCTACAGGTGATTTTCCACCAGATGCAGGTTGGAAGTTTTCGAGTTCGGGAAGTTCCAGTGGCAATTGATCTTCACTCAGTGCATGCGCTACACCTTCTTTGTCGTAAGCTATCGGAAATGGTTCGCCCCAATATCTTTGTCTAGAATAGTTGGCATCTCTTAATTTGTAATTTATTTTTTTGCTTCCTATACCCAATTTTTCTATTCTCGAAAACATTTCAGCGATAGCATCCTTTACTTCCATACCATTTAGAAAGTCAGAATTTATGATTTTACCTACTTTGTCATTGAGTGTTGCTCCCGGATAGTCAGTTTTATCCACAACATCTACGATCTCTAAGCCAAATTTACCAGCAAAAACCTTATCACGCTCGTCATCACTCGGTACCGCCATAATCGCTCCTGTACCATAATCTTTTAGTACGTATTCACCCAACCAAATTGGAATATGTTTATTGTTGAATGGATGGAGCGCAAAAGCACCAGTAAACACGCCAGTCACTTCCTTCACTTCCGCCATTCTATCTATTTCTGATCTACTCCCCACGTACTCCAGATATTGATTTACAGCATCTTTTTGATCAGCGGTGGTCAATAACGGTACTAGATCATGTTCAGGGGCGAGTACCATATATGTAGCACCGAATATCGTATCGGGTCTTGTGGTAAATATTTCTAATTGTTTGTCATGACCCACGATATCAAAAAACACTTGTGCGCCATCTGACCTTCCTATCCAATTGCGCTGCATTGCTTTGAGTGCGTCAGACCATTGTAAGGTTTCGAGGTCATTTAGTAGTCGCTCTGCATAAGCTGTTATGCGCAATGACCATTGCATCATTGCTTTTTTTTCTACAGGGAAACCACCACGCTCTGAAAATCCGTCTTTTACTTCATCATTTGCAAGCACGGTTCCTAATGCTTCACACCAATTGACATATCCCGTTTTGCGATAAGCCAGTCTGTAATTCATCAGGATGTCATCTTTTTGTTTGGCTGTTTTATGATTCCATTCTTCATTCGTAAATATTTCATCTTGCGTATTTGCAGCTTTTATATTTTTATTTCCTTCTGTCTCAAAGGTGGCAATCAACAGATTTATGTGTATTGCCTTTTCTTGTGCCTGATCGTAATAATGATGAAATAATTGCAAAAATATCCATTGTGTCCACTTGTAATAAGAAGGATCGGAAGTTTTTACCTCACGACTCCAATCAAAGCTGAACCCAATATTATCTAGTTGCTCACGATACCTTTTGATATTTTCATCTGTGGAGACTGCTGGATGAACACCGGTTTGGATCGCATATTGTTC
>JBBRJL010000073.1:0-8834 GCA_038219375.1 Chitinophagales bacterium
GTTTCATTGGATCAATTGTACCGCCTTTGCTGAGTATGTTTTTTCTGAAAGAAGATGCTGTAATATTATCAAAAATACCCTTCTCCTTGAATAAAGCAAAAGCATCGGCATCCAATATTTCTGACCAAATATAGCTATAATATCCTGAGGAATATCCACCTGCAAAAATGTGGTTGAAGTAAGTACTACGGTATCGAGAAATGATCTCAGGCATCAGACCCATTTTTTCAAAAAGTGATTCTTCAAATTCAGTTACATCCCTAATATCTACATCATTACTATATGTATGGTATGCCATGTCCAACATTGATGCTGTAAGGTATTCGACGGTGGCAAAACCTTGGCCGTACTTACTGCTTTTATCCATCTTTTTGATAAGTGTGCTAGGTATTGGTTTTCCTGTCACATAATGCAAGGCATATGATTTCAAGACTTCGGGTTCTGCAGCCCAGTTTTCCATAATCTGCGATGGTAGCTCTACAAAATCCGTAGGTACACTCGTTCCTGCCAACGAAGGGAAAGTCACATCAGAAAGTAGTCCGTGCAGCGCATGTCCGAATTCATGAAAGAAAGTCACTACCTCATCAAAGGTCAGTAAAGAAGGTGTGTCGCCAGTCGGTTTAGTAAAATTACACACTATTGAAATAACGGGTAAATTTCGTTTTTTACCTGATTTATTTTGCTCGACGTAGCTAGTCATCCACGCACCACCTTGTTTGGTATCTCTTGGGAAAAAATCAAGATAAAGAATGCCTGTCATTCGTCCATTTGCTTCTCTTACTTCATAGACATACGCATCAGGATGATACGTCGGAAGTTCATTATTTTTAGTGAAAGTAAGACCATAAAGCTTATTTGCTACATCAAAAATGCCTTTCTGCACATTGGACAAAGAAAAGTATGGTTTTAATTTTTCTTCATCGATGTCATATTTTTGTTTCCTGAGTTTCTCCCCATAATATCTCCAATCGAATGCGTGTAGTACAAAATTATTATCCTCTTCTAGGATCATATTCTGGAGATCTGCTGCTTCCTTTTTGGCTATTTCGATAGCAGGTGACCATAACTTTGTAAGCAGTTCTTGAACCTGATCCGGAGATTTTGACATTTGCTCTTCAAGTACATAATGCGCATGACTTTGATATCCTAAAATATTTGCTTTTTCAGCTCTGAGTTGCACCATTTCTAGAACGAAAGCATTGTTATCATTTTTGTCGCCTAGATTGCCTTTGTTTGTGTAAGCATTCCAAATTTCTTTGCGAAGAGATCTATTTTCTGCGTATTGAAGGAATGGTATCACACTCGCATTTTGTAAGGTAAATACCCATTTTTCAGGCATATTTACTGCGGTCGCTGTGTCATTTCCGGCAGAGATGATAGATTGTGGTAGACCAGCAAGGTCGTTTTCATTATCTATGATGAGTTGGTATTCATTGGTAGCAGCGAGGATGTTTTTACCGAATTGGAGACTCAGAACGGTCAGTTTTTGGTTGATATCGGCAACTCGTTTTTTATCTTTTGTATTTAGATTTGCGCCATTTCTGACGAATGTTTTGAAGTACAATTCGAGTAATCTCCCTTTTTCACCAGTGATTTTTGATTGCTTTCTGTTTTCCCAGATATATTTCACCTTTTTGAAAAGATCACCATTCATAAAGATACTGTCATTGTGGGCAGACAGCTTTGGAGCTACTTTTTGCATGATTTTTTGTAGGTCGTCGCTAGTATTTGCGTATGATAGATTGTAAAGAACGGATGCTGTACGTTTGATTACCTGTCCTGAATCTTCTATGGCTTCGATGGTATTGCTGAAATCAGGCACTGCGGGATTGTCAATAATGGCTTTTATCTCTTCCCTCTGCATCTTTATGCCTTCTGTGATGGCAGGGATGAAATGACTGTTTTTGATAAGACTAAATGGTGGAACACCAAAGGGTGTACTATATGGCTGAAAAAATGGATTCATATCTTATATTAATTGATAGATGTGTAACTGATTTGGGGAATGATTGGTTCAATAGTTTTATGGAGTTGCAAACTTGTATGCAACACATTGATTACTTTTTTCAATTCAATTTGGGAATTCCATTAATAAGATAGATTGGTCAGGAGACCGAAAGATTCTAGTCAGAAAGCATCAGGCTTTGGGGTAGTCAATAACAAAAAAGCCGCTAAACAATGCTGTTTTGCGGCTTTTTTAAATGAATAGGATTTGATTGATTTTATCCTTACGACATTTTTATAATTTTCTGAGTATGAAGATAGTCACCTTTATCAGAAATGATTTTAATGAAATATACTCCATTGGGTAAATCTGATACTTCTATTTGAGTTTGGTTCTCCATGAATGGACTTGTTTTTACTGTTTTGCCAAATATGTTTATAAAATTTATTGTACCTGTTTTTAGATTTCGATCTACCTGACGGATAGTGATATTGGTGCTTGATGGATTTGGATAAATCTTAAATGAAGATGCAGAATTAGTTAATTCATTAGTATTGCTTGAAAAATCTATATCAAAAGCATCTCCATCATAACACGCTGTATAGTAATACATACGATTGACAAGTATGGAAAGAACTAATTCATTATCTTCAGTAATCAAACCTCTCACCACTATAATGTTATCACTAATATCTCCAGACTTGATGGAACCATATTTCTCTAACTTACCATTATCATCCACACTGAAAATAATAATGGTGTAATCTAGTTCTCTTCTATCTCTAGTAAAAAAATATGTCTTGCCATTTTTACGACCTAAAAACTCAATAGTTTCCGCAAAATATCCATCCACAGAAAGCCCTTTTATATAAAATTTCTCATTACCATTGGCATCTAGGCATAGTAGCCATCTTTTTTGTATTTGATTATCTAAAGTATCTATATATAAGGTAGAAACATAAACAGCGTCATCATATGCCTTGAAACGTGTAAAAAATCCTTGTATCACATCAGGTAACTGTAAGTATTTACTCAGATCTTTTTGATATTTAAGTTCTAGTTTTGAAGCTGATATGTTTTCATTTTCTTCAATGTGCATTTTCAGTAGTTCTATACTGTACGGGGTATTTTCAAATCTAAATTTTTGTACCACAATGCCATAAATGTTGTTATTATCATCAGTACCAAAAATATTGTCATTAGATTCGCTTAAATATGGTATTTTAGTTACTGGTTTGTAGGTATATGTTAAGTCAGCAGTTGATATCAACTCTTGACTATTGGATACTTTACTAACATTAAATCTAAAATCTAAAAACCCTTGATTATTAGGCAGAAATTCACCTGTGGCAAACCAATAAGAATTGGCAAGGCTTTTTAAAAAATAGCCTCTAAGTGGACTCCATTTGATAGTGTCTGCAATATTATTATTAGTTATGTGGTTTACTATTATACCATCATCAGCATCCAAATGAATGGTGGAAGCCAATGAAGGCTGAGGAGCTATCCAACCAATACCTGGTGTCGTCGGACTACCGTATTTTCTGAAACCTTTGAGTACTACTTCTTTACTTGTGGGATCGTAAAACATACCTGGAAAAAATTCTTGATGTTCGACTAGGTATGTATCATTATTTAGCGCAGCTACCCATTTCATTTCTCCTGTAATCAGGTCTATGTTTTGGATGAGATTTCCGTGTCTATTTCCGTTTCCAGTAGTACAATGATTATTAATGAGTAGTTGATTATTTTGTATCTTGTGCTCATAAGGAAAGCAAATTGTGTACGGTGTTCTTATATTAGGTCCGAAGGTATCTTGTACAAAATTGGTATCTTTCAGCACGTATTGCCATTTGGGTATAAGATTATTAATATTGAGCGGGTCGATTTCTTGTCCATATGTCATAGTTGAGACCATAAAAAAGAAAATTGTGACAAGGGTGTTTTTCATTTGTTTATTTATTATTCCTAAATATTTATCTAGTCAAAGGTAAATTAATTTTTTGGCATCTTAAATTAATTTGAACAAAATATTTTGTCATTAACTAAAGTAAAAATATACTAAATTCAAGTTTATAAATATCAGTATAAAATATTGTATTTATGTAATTTATTTGTCTTATTATTGGATTTTTAAATGAATTTGTAATCCCTTTAATAAGTTAGTTCGATCAGAGATTGCAGAGTATAAGCCAAAGAACAAGGTCTTTGGTTTGTCGAAAATAACAAAAAAGCCGCTAAACAAAACTGTTTTGCGGCTTTTTTAAATCCTATGTTTGAAAAAAATTATTTAATGAACTCCAAACTCCTCGCTATAAAAACGGACAGTTCTTCTCCTTTGAGCATATTTTGATTCAGTAAAGCTAAGTCGTGAAGGTAATTCGCAAAATCTGCCTTCTTTTCTTCACTTTTCATCTTGATTAGTTTATCAGCGATGAGTGGGTGATTTGTATTGATGACTACATTGTGGCTATCTGGAAACATACCCATATCCATTCCCTGCATCGCTTGCATTTCTTTCATTCTACGCATAAATTCTGGTTTGGTTATGGTGACAGGATGGTCAGTAGGCAATAATGGTTTCAATTCTATCTGACCCATACCAAGGTTTTTGACCGTATTAGTAAAAATGTCTTTTACCTTATCTTGATCAGCTTGACTTAATACAGACTCTTTGGTTTCGTCTTTTTGCACAAGGTTATCAGGCGTGTCAGAGTCCACGCGAACGAAAGTGACTTCATTGCCTTTGTATTCTACGTGCTGCATGAAGTGATTGTCAATGATGGTATCCATTTCTAGTACATCATAACCATAATCCTTTGCTGCTTTGATATAGCTGTGCTGTGTTTTTGGATCATTTGCATACAGATAGATCAATTTATTGTGTTTGTCTGTCTGAGTTGCTTTTACTTTTTCCTTGTATTCTTCAAGTGTGCTATGCACGCCTTCAAGATTTTTTAGCAAGGCAAAACCCATTGCTTTTTCATTAAATTTTTCATCAGAAATCATACCATATTTCACGAAAGTACTGATTTCTTTCCACTTATCTTCGTATGCCAGTCTATCGTTTTCGAAAAGAGATTGGAGTTTTTCAGATACTTTTTTTGAAATATAAGTATTTATTTTTTTGACATTACTATCAGATTGCAAGTAACTTCGCGATACGTTCAATGGAATATCTGGTGAGTCGATCACGCCATGTAGCAACATCAGAAATTCAGGCACTATCTCCTTGACATCATCGGTGATGAATACTTGATTGCTGTAAAGTTGGATTTTATTTTTTTGTACTTCGAAGTTATTGGTAAGTTTAGGAAAGTACAAAATACCTGTCAAGTTGAATGGATAATCTATATTGAGATGGATCCAAAATAATGGTGGTTGGCTGAAAGGATGTAACTCGTTATAAAATTTCTTATAATCTTCGTCTGTAAGATCCGCAGGTTTCATCTTCCAGATTGGGTTGGGATTATTGATGATATCATCCACTTCTGTTTTGATTTCTTGCTTGTCTTCACCTTCTCCTTCCCATGTAGATTCTGTTTTTGTACCAAATTTTATTTCTACTGGAAGGAATTTACAATATTTAGTAAGCAATTCTCTGATTCGGCCTTCTTCGAGATATTCTTTGTTTTCGTCGTTGATATGTAGGATGATCTCTGTACCACGTTCTGTTTTGTCATGTGGTTCGATGGTGTATTCAGGGTCTCCGTCACAAGACCAAATGTGTGCGGGAGCATCTTTTATGTAAGACTTGGTAATGACATCTACCTTGTCTGCAACCATAAATGCTGAGTAAAAACCAAGGCCAAAATGTCCGATGATCGTAGCATCTTCTTTGTATTTAGAGAGGAATTCTTCCGCAGACGAAAAAGCCATTTGATTGAGGTACTTATTGACTTCATCTTCAGTCATACCGATACCTTTATCGATGATATGAAGTGTTTTATTTTCTTTATCGATTTTGATTTCGATTTTGATGTCGCCTAGTTCATCTTTCATTTCGCCTTTTAGTGCGAGTGTTTTGATTTTTGTGGTGGCATCGACTGCATTGGATACAAGTTCCCTAAGGAAAATCTCGTGGTCAGAATAAAGAAATTTTTTGATGATTGGAAAAATATTTTCCGCTTGTACCGATATATTACCTTTAGACATATTTAAAACATATTTTGATGATGTCTCTATTAAGTCAAAGTTTATGCCATCTAATAATTAGTGACATTTTGACAGCATTTTTGACATTTTTATCATTATTTTTCTTGTCGTAATGGGAATTTTGGCAAAGTAAAAAGAAGGTTGATCCATAAATTATCTTGACGTTGCATCTATTTAATAACTTTTTCGTTTTAATATATCGAGAAAATTCAAAATTTATTAATGACAGTAGCTGGATTTACCTTCATTCGTAATGCCATAAAATACGATTATCCTATCATAGAAGCAATCATGTCTGTGTTGCCTTTTTGTGATGAATTTGTAGTAGCTGTGGGTCGTTCAGATGATGAGACCTTACAACTGATAGAAAACATTAATGATCCCAAGATAAAAATAATAGAAACAGTTTGGGATGATAGTTTGAGAGATGGTGGCCGAGTGCTTGCTGTCGAAACAGATAAGGCATTCCAAGCAATAGGCGAAAAGGCTGATTGGTGTTTTTACATCCAAGGTGACGAGGTAGTACATGAAAAATACCACGCAACTATACTAAATGATATGCTAAAGTATAAAGATGACCATCGGGTAGAAGGCTTATTATTCAAATATCGTCATTTTTATGGTTCATATGATTATGTCGCTACATCTTCCGGTTGGTACAAAAATGAAATACGGATCGTGAGGAATGATAAAAATATATATTCATACAAAGATGCGCAAGGTTTTAGAATTGATCATAATAAAAGACTTAAAGTCAAGCAAATAGATGCATATATACATCATTATGGTTGGGTAAAACCACCTGAAAATATGCAAGCAAAACAAGAAACATTTCAAAAACTGTGGCATGGAGATGATTGGGTAGAAGTCAACGTTCCCAAACGGGAAGCGTTCGATTATTCAGGTATAGATAGATTGGCCCGTTACGATGGGACACATCCGGCGGTCATGATGGATAGAATAAAACGTCTCAACTGGACATTTGACCATGATATCACAAAAAATAAGATAAGTTTTAAGGATCGATGTAAGGAATGGGCGAATAAATACTTAGGTCTGGATTTCAATTATAAAAACTATGTGAAGATATAGGGGAAAGTACTCAAATTTGTTGCTGCAGTTTAGGTAAATATAGTATCTTTGTTATTTAATCAGGAAATTGTAAATCACAAAAACAGGTACAGATTTTGATGTACATCAAGTTATCTAGAAGTATTAATATCCAAGCATGAAGCTAAAACATTTGCAATTAACAAATTTCAGGAATCTCAAAGAGTTAAAATTTGACTTTATCTAACAATCTGGTGAAAGGAAAGGGCAAGTGCTGGATAAGATTTGTATCATAGGACAAAGTGCTACTGGGAAGACAAGTGTTTTGGAGTTGATAAAATGGTGGTTAACTGAGAAAATACCAATGAAAAAAAAGGGTTTGGAAACTAATTTCATCGAAATTTCACATGGAGTACGTGCGAAAATTGATTTTGAAAACATTATTGATGAATCAAAAATACTATCATTTTCATCAGAAATACTAAATAGTACGAACTTCCAGAATTTTGAAAAAAGTATGAAGCCTGATAAAGAGATTTTTAGTATCGCTAAAAACGACAAAGTAGGTCAAAACATCGATCCTTTGGACTTTATTGAAGATCCCGTAATAGATTTTGATAAAATCGATCTATGGAATGCTATTTTCCAACCCTTCATAGCTTATCGATATAGTTTTATGAATGTGGTAAGTAAAAATATTGATTCTGAGGAGTCTTACCAAAAAATAGTAGAATGGAAGACTAAAAATCCAAGTCCATTTGACAAGCTTGGTGAAAAATGTATAAATCCTGTTTTTTCTAAGTTCAATTTGGAAGTGGATACTAAAGATACTACTTCTTTGATCGTCTTAAAACCTAAAAACACAGAAAAAGGTGTTCCTACCAGTGCACTCAGTACAGGAACAAAACAATTATTGCTCACAGCATTACCGATATATGCTTTGTCGAATGATCAAAATATCATAATGATAGACGAGCCAGAAAGGTCACTTTATCCAGATATTCAGATTGGATTGATGGATTATTATAGAGGATTGGCGCCCAAATCACAGTTTATTGTGGCTACACATTCACCATTCATCGCAGCAGCAATCGAGCCTGATGAACGATTTATACTCTATTTTGATAATGCTGGAAATGTACAAGTTAAGAGAGGTAGTTCGCCCATAGGTGGCGACCCTAATGATATATTGGTAAATGATTTTGGGCTTCAGAGTATTATTAATGATGGTGGTAAACAGGTATGGGAGGAATATTTGACGTTAAAAAGTAAAATGTTATTAGAAAAAGACAAGGGCCGAAAAAACGATTTTCTCCATCAAGTTGAAAAATTAGAAGAAGAATATAATTTTTGATGGAAAGTGAGACGACAAATTAAAAATAGTAATTCGGAAATTCAGAGAAAAGGTTTGATTTATCCCAATAATAGCAGGCGAATTTCTAAGATTCTATATTCCGATCAAAAGGGATTTTTACTTACACTGAAGAATTCATAGAAAGAACAGATGCCGAAGATATTGAACACTTTGATCCGACCTTAAAAGAAGAGCAGACAGATGGATATGAAAATTGGTTTTTGGTGAAACATCTTTGGAACATCGAGAAATCAGCAAAATGGGAGAACTTTCAGCCAATTCTTTATCCAACAGCTACTGACTTTGAACAAAGGGTTGTGTACAATGATG
>JBBRJL010000074.1:0-8795 GCA_038219375.1 Chitinophagales bacterium
GAATGGTAAGTATAGTATCACTTTGGAGCTCATCGTCAAGTTCTTGGGGATCTATTTTAATGTTGGTTTGGTTGAGAAATGATATTTTCTGCATTTCGTCAAGCGCTAGGTAGGTGTCTTTTTGATTGGATTTTTGACCTATGATGGTTTCTATAAGTCGGGTGTGCACTTCATTCTCCTGTCTAATGTCTATAAAGGCAAAGTGTAACCCAAAACAAAGAATCTTATCAATGAGACTTTCTACTTGAAGAATAAAAAGCCCATTATGTTCTGAAGTTAAAATTTCTTTTACATCCTGAAGTGGTTCTATAAGATCTTCTTTTGAAGTGATATGCTGACTATTGCGAAGGAATGCTTGTTCGTAAAGGTCAGATTCGAGTTTTGTTATAATCGTATCAACACCTTTGAAAGTAAGTCTTCGTTTTAGTTTGCGGACATCTCTATAATAACATTTTAACAAAGCAATGTGAAGCGAAGTGGCCACTCTATAAGTAGTCGCTGCCTTGACAAATGGATTGCCATCACGGTCACCACCCGGCCAGAAACCCATACGGATGATAGGCCCATGAGTAGGATTCACAAACGGAAGAGTATCTTTATATTCTGCTATGATATCACCTACACTATGGTAGAATACATTCTCGAGAAACCATATCAAACTTACTGCTTCGTCATAAGGCGTTGGTTTTTGTTTGTTGAGAAATGGTGTTTTGCCAAGCTGTTGCAGAAGTAAATTGATGCTTTCAGTGTCGTTAATTTTGAGTGCCGCACTGAGATCGTTGATGATGCCCA
Source organism: Chitinophagales bacterium (assembly GCA_038219375.1). Lineage (GTDB taxonomy): Bacteria > Bacteroidota > Bacteroidia > Chitinophagales > Saprospiraceae > OLB9. The sequence goes on from JBBRJL010000074.1 coordinate 793, forward strand.
ATACTGAACCTGGATAAAATTGGGTAGGATGTGCAGTAAGTACCAATCTCACGCAGAAGTCTTCTAGATTTTTATTATCTGTTTCTGAGTATGAATAGGAAGCTAGTTTAGTTTCCAATGGCTTTAAAGTACCGACTCCTTTCAGGTCATTAATTTTGGCGTAAGCGGCATCTTCGAGCGCATCAAACAGTACAATTTGTCGCTCTATAAATTGTATCGTACGAAACATGAAATCCGCCCTTTCATTTTCGGTCCGTAAAATGGTATGATTATTAAAAAAAGTATCGATGATCTCAGGAACCTGAAGACCGGCTTCGTATCCTTCTTCACATTGAGAAAGTAGGAGTGAAAGCATAATGCCGGTTTTTTCTATCTTTACGAATGGTAAAGATAAAAACAAGCTATTGTACAATTGAAATTTGATGGCAATATCGTTGTGAAATTGACCAATATTTTTAGTTACTAGTGTAGACATGCTTAGTGTTTTGAATACGGTAAGTACAAAGATAGTGAAATAATTCCAATTATTTAGGATTATTATCGGGTTTAATTTTAAAGGTAATACCTATAATAATTCCGTTACTTTGATATATATATCAAAAATAGCATTATTTCTGTACACCCATGCCACAATGATCTCTTGAAGTCATAAATTTTTAAATATGAAATACTTAGTTTTCATTTTATTGTTCATACCACAATCATTATTTACTCAAGACAAAATATTGAAGTTTTTAGCCCTTGAAGAGACTTATTACTCAGAGCACGTTGTGATGAGGGAAGCATTAATACATTCCGGATATGAGGTGGAAGTAAGGAGTGCTACATCTATGGCTGCAAGTTCACAAATGATTCCAGCCAATACGACAATAGATGCAACAGCTAATACACTTGTAGGATGGGTAAAGTGTTGGTAGGCAGTTGGAAGCTGCCTGAACATTTCACGGCTGAGAGCTAGCTGTACATTGGGTAAGTCGGTACTTAGGTATTGGCTTCCCTATTTTTTAATATGGTGCTTCATATAATATCTTGAATAATGCTTGCTCTGTAGTAGTACATCTGCAGAATAGTGGACAAAATAAATTCAGGTTATATTCTCGTGATTAAATAACACTTGCGTTAATTTGTTGTTAAATACCTTTGTATCATCAAAGTATTGAATATATTTGTCTTCATGAGTAAAAGAGCCATTTGGACCATCATCATTTTTATGACTTTATCGCTGATAGGCGTTGGAGTTATTCAATTTATGTGGATACAGCGAGCTGTCAATCTCGATGAAAAAAACTTTAATGATAAAGTGCAAATAGCCTTGAGCAACGTCAAAAAAAGACTACAAAATGACGCTGAAAACGAAGCAGAAAAAAATTACTATGCTAATAAGTCTATCTTGGAGTCAAAGACTCTGCTAGGAAAAATAATTTCTGAGGACCTAGCTAGTAGTAGAACGACCAAGCTCAATCAGAGAATAAAAGAATTTGAATATCGGTCTTCATTTCTAAATCCAGTTATTCTTCTGGATGAAATTAACAAAGAGACATTGGCAAAGTACCTTAAAAAGGAACTACTCGCACAAAACATAGACCTTAAGTATGAATATGGGGTATATTCAAATAGAGATAAAGCTTATTTTATTGAAAATGGTAATTTTACTGCCACCATAGGCGATACGACTCGCTCGAGCAATATTGCTGCAATGAATCCGCTATATAAAGCAGAATATAAGATATCTTTATTTGCAGATGAAAGTATTGAGCCAGGCCATTTAAACCTTTATTTCCCAGGTAAAACTAGATTTCTGTGGTCTTCAGTCATTCCTATTTTGATAAGTTCCATTGTCTTTACGGTCATGATACTTTTCTGTTTTTCTTATACTATATATGTCATTTTCAGGCAAAAGAAAGTATCTGAAATGAAAACAGACTTCATCAATAATATGACCCATGAGTTCAAAACACCGATTGCTACGATATCACTTGCATCTGATTCTATACTGAGTCCATCGATTTTATCCAATCAAGATAAGGTATCGAGATTCATTAATATCATCAAACAAGAGAATGCCAGAATGCTCGGCCAAGTAGAAAAAGTGCTCCAAATGGCACAAATCGAAAAGGAAAACTTAGAGTTAAAACTAGTTCACTGCAATGTTCACGAGTTGATAGAAAATGCAGTCATTAATGCAGAACTGAAAATTCAGGCAAAAGGAGGTACTATCATAACCAACCTCGACGCAAAAAATCCCGTCATAGAAGGTGACGTAACGCATATCTCAAGTATTATCAATAATTTATTGGATAATGCTGAGAAATATACACCCGAAAGCCCAAACATTGTGATATCTTCAAAAAATATAAAAGATGGTTTCGAATTTTCTATCCAAGATAATGGCATCGGGATGAGCAAAGACTCTATAAAATTAATTTTTGAAAAATTTTATAGGGTACATACTGGCAATATTCACGACGTGAAGGGTTTTGGGCTAGGCCTTAGTTATGTCAAAGCAATGGTTGATGCTCATCATGGCAAGATCAGTGTCAAAAGTGAACTTAGTAAGGGGAGTACTTTTTCAGTATTTTTACCTTTCAAAAAACTTGCAAAATAAAATATGTGTTAAAACAGTTATTAGTTAAATAGAAAAAATCAAAAAAAATGGGAAACAAAATATTGTTAGTAGAAGACGACCAGAATTTTGGCGATGTACTTCGATCATATCTAGAAATGAATGATTATGACGTAACCTTAGCTACTGATGGCGAGGCAGGTTTTGAAGCATTCAAGAAGGGGACTTTCGACCTTACGATCACCGACGTGATGATGCCTAAAAAAGATGGGTTCACGATGGCAAAGGAAATAAGAAACATCAATAAAGAAGTTCCAATTATATTTTTGACCGCCAAAACATTGAAGGAAGACGTTTTGGAGGGATTCAAATTGGGTGGGGACGATTATATCACAAAGCCGTTCAATTCTGAAGAACTCCTTTTCAGAGTGAAGGCAGTACTAAGAAGATCAGCAAAACCTGAAGAAAGTCTAGAAGATCAACGTGAATTTATCATTGGGAATTACCATTTCGATTACGCACTACGGATTCTGACATACAAAGTAGATGGTACGACAGATAAACTATCTCCTAAGGAAGCACAATTGCTCCGACTCTTTTGTTTCCGGATCAATGATGTACTGCAACGTTCAGAGGCCCTGACCAAAATATGGGAAGATGACAATTATTTTACAGCAAGAAGTATGGATGTATTCATTACGAAAATACGTAAATACTTGAGTAAAGATCAAAACATTGAGATCGAAAACATCCATGGAAATGGTTTCAGAATGTATCTCAAATCACAACAATAGTAGGCTAATTTAATTATTGTTGGACATCATTGACCTTCCACAATCTGATAGTCTTATCATCGCTTGCACTTACGAGAGTGGACTGATCGGGTAGCCATATAAGGTGATTGACAGAATTGATGTGTCCATCCTTTTGAATATCGATGGATTTGTACAACTCAAATGTCACAGCATCCCATATTCTGATACATTTGTCTCTTGATGCTGTAGCAACAAGTGACAGCTCTGGTATAGAAACAATACCATTTATGGTGTACATATGTGCAGCAAAATCTTGTTCTGGATGCATGTTTGGCAATGCCCACGATCTTAGATGTGCATCTCTTCCACCAGAAAGTAGTACATCGTTGGGCAATACTGCAAGACTAAACACAGAGTTTTGATGCGCTTTTAGTATTATGTTTTCTACTTTTAAATCATTAGCATTAATTTTGTAAATATTATTATCACTTGCTCCCACATAAATGCAGTTACTATCTTGGTGGTACAGAATTGACCTAAGACCTTGTGACGATATTTTGATTGATTCAAGTGGTTGGTAAGTATTAATATCCCATTTGCATAGGTATCCATCACCACTTATGGAGAAAATATGTTTATCACCAACCTGACAGAACCCGAATACACTACCCTTATGAAATGCTACTCTTTTTAGTATAGTGTTTGTCTTTGTGTCCAACCAGTACACGTGCCCGTCAAAATCACCTGCAACCAGCAATTCATTATCAGGAATATAAAAGATTGAGAAAATTTTACCATCCACTTTAGCCAAGAGTAAACCATCAGTATTTTGGGCGTCCTTTTGCCATTGCACGATCCACCCATCCCCACCAGCTGAAAAAAAGTAAGGAGAACCTTTCTTATTTGCAAGACCATATATAGAAGATATGTGTCCGCTCAAGGTTAATATAAGATTGGTATGAATGGTGCGTCTCAATGAATTTGTTTACTTTTTATTTCTTTGCAAACAATCACATCCCGACATGTGTTCTTAAATGTTGTCAAAAGAATAGTTTTTGTCTTGACAAACAATCTTTTTTAATGTTAAAATGTTTGAATGCCACTTATTTTTTCATCAGAACTGAGTAAAGGAGGAGTACTAGGCGTATGGGAGGTAGACGAAGATGAGACATTCTTCCGAGATCGTTTATTGATTTCTGAAGATGAACAACATGAAATAGATAGCTTAGGGCCTAGGAAGCGGAAAGAATGGTTTTCTTCCAGATATTTGCTGCATTTATTGTCAGAGAGAGAAATTCGCGGAGCATGTCTGAAAGATGGATTCGGCAAGCCATACCTTGAGCAATCAGACCATTTTATTTCCATCAGCCATTCTTCTGATTATACAGCTGTCATCGCTTCTCTTTCCGTTGTTGGTATTGATGTGCAATTGCAGGTACAAAAAATAGAGAGAATAGCTTCAAAATTTGTATCTGAAATAGAAGCTGAGTACATATCAGACAAACATAAGATTGCCTGCTTACATACTATATGGGGCGCCAAAGAATCTATGTACAAAGCCTATGGCCGAAAAGAACTAGACTTCAAAAAACATATGTTTGTTTCCTCGTTTAATTACGATCCTGAGGGTTTTTTTTTTGAAGGAATTGTAAAAAAGCACGATTTTCTCAAAAAATATACTTTATTTTGCCAGACATTAAATGATATAATACTTGTATATGCCATTCAACAATAAATTAACATTTTTATCCATCAGCTTTTTGGTCGTTATGGTCATGATTACTTCATGCAAATCGAGAGCAGATGCAGAACCAATAGTTGCTGAAGAAGGCCCACAACCTTTTGAAAACGAAGAGTTTGTTTCTTTTTACAATACTTTCAGCAGCGATAGTATTTTTCAGCTTGAGCACATTACTTTCCCTCTCGAAGGTACTAGACCACAAGCAGATAGTCTAGATGTGATACCAACTGATTTTAGATGGACGCCTGATAACTGGAAAATCCATAGAGCATTTGATGATGGGAACAAGAGTTTTGTAAGGGAAATTGTCAACGGTCCAGGAGGAGTTATTATTGAATATATCTCTGATGTTTCTGGCCAATATACCATGGAAAGGCGATTTGCCAAGCTTTCTTCTGGCTGGAATTTGATATATTATCGCAAAATGGGGAAATATTAGTAGTTTTTGAATATTTTTAATCAAAGTTCATTTGATTATTGTTACGATGTTATAAATTTAGACTTTTTAATTTAAAATTTTGTCGTTCACGATACACAATTCTATAAATTTCATTGGTATCTGACAGATATTTATTAATTTTACAACTTCAAACCATTACCTTAATAAAATGATAAAGAATTTTTTTACCCTTACAATCTTAATTATTGTAAATAGCGCATTGACCGCTCAATCTTTTTGGAAAAAAACAGACGAATCTAATTTTCAACTAAGATCAGGAGATGAAAGGAATATAGTTCCTACTAAATACAAGACCTTTTCATTGGATATGGAAGGTCTAAAGGGTTATCTTAAATCTGCTCCAATGGAAACAGATGTGAACCGTAAGTCAAAAGAATTGGTACTAGAAATACCTATGGCTAATGGGAAAATAGAGAAATTTAAAGTATTTGAGTCTCCGGTGATGCAGCCAGGTATATCAGCTAGATATCCAGAGATCAAAACGTATAAAGCGTACCAAATCACAAATAAGTCAACTCAAATGAGATTTTCTGTTTCGCCAAATGGCTTCCACGCTGCAATCCACGAAGCAGATGGTGAAAAATACATCGATCCATATTCTAATAAAAATTTAGAAAATTATATCGTTTACGATGTAAAGGATGACCAACCTGATCTATATAAAGGCGTCGACCTTTGTGGTGTAAATGAAGAAGGAAGACCTTCAAATGGACAGTTTATGCCAAATATGCGTTCAGCTGGTGAAGTAGAACTGAGAGTCTATAAAGTGGCAATGGCATGTACGGGATCCTGGGGAGCCAAAAGAGGGACTGTTGCTGCTTGTCTTGCAGATATGAATACCATGCTAAATCGTATGAATCTTATGTATGAAAAAGATATGGCCATGAGATTCGTATTAATTGATAATAATGACAGACTTATATTTACTGATCCTGCTACTGATAGGTATGAAGAACCAAATGCAGGATTTACAATATTACCACAAAATACATCTATTCTAAATTCTATTATTTTAGCAAATACTTACGATGTGGGACACGTTTTGGCTACTTGTACTGATATCGGTGGAGTGGCGCAAGGAGGATCAGCATGTCAGAACAATAAAGGTGCTGGAGTAACTTGCCACAATAATGAGTCTCTAAATAATATTGTAACAAGGGTAATGGCCCACGAAATCGGCCACCAATTTGATGCATCACACACTTGGAATATTTGTGCAGCATATGCAACGCAACGTGCTCCGAATGTTGCTTTTGAGCCAGGTAGTGGGACTACTGTCATGTCTTATGCTGGAACCTGCGGTACGGATAATGTCGCTAGTGATAATGATGATTACTTCCACATAGGATCCATAGTTCAAATGACATCAAAAACAACGAGTGGTGGAAATGCATATGCGTGTGCTGATAAAATACCTACCGGCAATTACTTCCCTGAACTAACAATACCTCAAAACGGATTTTTTATACCGATATCGACACCATTTGAATTAAAAGGATCAGGGACTGACGAAGATGGAGATCAACTAACGTATGTATGGGAGCAATATGATATTGGTGAAGAAGTTGCTCTAGGCACAAATTCAACTACAGCTCCATTATTTAGGTCATACAAACCATCGGTGAATGGCAGTGTTAGATTTTTACCAATTGTGTCAAATCTTGTCGCTGGTAAGTTTGCTGAAAAGGCAGAAGTATTGCCGTCAAAATCCAGAGATCTAACTTTCAGACTAACCGCTAGAGATAACAATGTGCTCGGAGGAGGTGTAGTTTCTGAAGAATTTAAATTTAAAGTAACAGAACAAGCTGGCCCATTTGAATTAACATATCCTAAATTTACAACCGCATTCATAGGTGGGGAAAGAGTAGATGTTACGTGGGATGTTGCCAATACTGACAAAGCTCCTATTGATTGTAAATTTGTAAATATTTTCGTTTCGTTCAATAGTACACTCAAGGACGATGATGTAAATATGGTTCCCGTAGCTTTGAATGTACCAAATGATGGCTTACAATCAGTTTATGTACCAAATAGGGAATCATTTTTTGTTAGATTTGTAATTAAAGCTGTTGACAATATATTTTTGACGACTGGAACACAAGCTTCACGTATCAACCTAGCAACGACACCAACACTATACGTAGAAGCACCTTTCCAAGTAACTGCATGTCAGCCTCAAGTTGCTGCCGCAGAGTTTACAACAACAGGGTATGCTGGCTTAACAGGACAAGTTAGCTTTGATATAATATCCACATTGCCTAACGGAGCGACAGCTACTTTTTCTAAGCCTTCCGTAGCAACTGGAGAATCTACTATATTGACATTTAATGTAGATAACACCGTAGGTAACATCACACAAGATGTAGAAGTAAGAGCAATAGTAGCTGGAGTGGATACCTTTTTAAGGACGATTACCCTTAATATTATAGGAGGCAATATATCAAATGTTGCTAAGCTTAATCCTGCTCCAAATGCTGATGGTGT
>JBBRJL010000075.1:0-8772 GCA_038219375.1 Chitinophagales bacterium
TGCCAGTAGGTGAGTGGGATAGTCATCTGATTATCAATACTTCTGTAGGATGAAAAAGTAGAGCCGTTAAATTTATTACCAGCCACACGGTCTTCTAAATCAAATTGTCCTACAATGAAAGGATTAGGTACAGGCTGAAAAGCTTTTTGTACCTTATGTACGACGCTATTGGTTGGTGTAGATGGGAAAATGTCTTTTTCCCCTGAGGAATAGGTGTTACAAGTATATCTAAGCCCCGTACCAGCCCCAGAACTGTTTGCGTTCTGGTTAGTAGCTTGACAAGCATAATTCACAGTATTAAACGTATTTCGTCTTACATATTTATCTACAGTCAAAGTATTATTGTGGTACACTCCTACTGTTTTGATACCACCTGATAAGTTTGTACTACCATTAAAGTTATTTTCCTGTATGGATAGCGAATTATTTAACCCATCAATGTATACTCCGTATCTATTTTGGTTAATCGCTGATAGTTGAAGATTAAAAGTGTTATAGACTATCTTACCACCATTTGTCGATAAGTTGTATACACCATAAGTACATTTATTAAAGACCGCATGGGCAATGTTAAATGATTTATTAGATACGGGTGACTCTACTCTCACACCATAATCAAGTCCAAAAAAAGTACCTCCATTTGCTATCCCATTTATCAAATATTGCTCACCTACTTTGAATGAACTACTACGTGCAAATATTCCTATGCCATTTTGACCAATTGAACTTTGACTATAATTATTTGAAAAAGTAGATGATGTAAAACTTGTATTAATTATTCTGTATAACTCTACAAAATTTATAAAGCCTGCGATACTATTGTTAAAATTACAATTATAAAAATTACCCGTAATATTTGTATCTGTTGAATTACTGGTAGCTTTTATGGATCTTATGTTATTTCTAAATTCAGTGTTTGATGCTGAAATTCTGCCACCATTTAGATTGTTGTTATTTACACTTTCTATACCAATTTTAGCATTAATTATTTTAGCTGGTGAGTTACATGCGACAGTGCCAAAGGTTTGTGCATTTGTTGATCCATGTACAAGAATTCCATCCCAATCACCAGCAATATCAGACTGAACTGTAGCATTTAAATTTAGCCTACCACCTGGATGTATTATAATTTTACTATTTTTACACATGGTAATTACGACGCCTGAGCTAATATTTAATGTGGCTCCATTGTAAATATTGATATTACCCGATCTAACATTCCCTCCATTTGGCAAATTGGATGTTGTCCATGTTGTCGTTGTTGTTATTTCTGAATTTGAAACAAAATTGTCAACACCAGTAGCTAGAATATTTGAAGAATTATGGATTAGAGGTCTTTGTGCATCCAGTATTGACTTCATTCTAGATATTTGATTGCTAGAAAATTGGGACCAACAAACTTTCGTATAAGACATAAAATTATTTGTGGGATCTGGAAGGTTGTCAGATGGTACACATGTATTATTTGCACAGTTAGTAAAAGCTGTATTGCGAAGCATTGGATTTGTATCACAAATAAAATCTCCATTTTCAGAACAAGGTCCACCACATTCAGTCCACCATGGCATTTGGCTAGAAAAACTTCCTGGACCCCATGTATGAAACAATCCCAAATAGTGTCCTACTTCGTGTGCCAATATTTCTGGAAGATTGAATCGAAGTACCACGCCATCTGATTGATCCCAAGAGCTCGAGCTTCCTGCCACGTTACAACTAAATCCAGAGAATGGATTTGTTACATTTGGTTGGCATGGCAAAAAAGCATAACCTTCTGTACCAGAATCGACCGTAAAATTATTGTTTGTAACCATCCCTGCTACTGAATAAATATTAAGATATTTTGAGTTATCCCACTGAATCACTCCTTTCAAGTTTAAATAATCCATAGCGATATTTAAACTACCGAATGGAGTTGATGTCGTATTATAAGTGATACCATCAGTACAATTACCTTGATGATCAATTTTGGCTAGCTTAAATGTTATTTGTGTACCAGAAAATTTAGTATTCAAATTTGCTATTGCATCATTAATTTGTGTCTGAGTCATATTGCCCAGTGTATTGCTTCTGAAAACATGCCAAACAACCGGAATAGTATAAGGTCCTCCCAAGTTTCTGATACCATTATTTCTATCACCATCTAGACTAGAAAATCTTTTTCCAAAAGTATTTGGAAAATTTTTGTGCATTTCTTGAGTACAGTTTTGTGCACCACATTGAGCATTTAGGTCATACCCCATAACCATTGTTAAAAATAAGATTACAAACAGGTTTTTACCTAATAAAAATTGGGGGGGGTAAATTTACCAAAACAAAATTTTGTTAACATAATGTAATATTTAAGAAGTTAAAAAATACTATTTGTCTTATCCAGAAATTTACAGAAAAGTAGAAAATAGCTTTAAAGAAAATGCTGAAATATACTGCAAAGTAATCCTTTTTATAATACGTGTCAAGAGGTAGCTAATTATTTTTATTTTTCACAAAATTTAATTAGCAAATAATGTCCAAAAAACTAATTGTATATATCTCATTATTAATAAATTTACGTTTAAAAATATTCACTAAAATTTTTTTAAATGCATACAAATATACGACCGGAAATCATATCTCATCTAAAAAAAGATAAAATCATTTCAATTTTGGTTGAAAACTGTCCAATTAATGTGGAAAAGCTACCATTTAAGGTATTTGACGACCTTATTAGATCGATTATATCGCAACAACTATCCACAGCTGCAGCTGCTACTATTCATAATAGATTTGTCAGCAGTTTTCATGGTGGAAAAACAATAGCAGATCAAATTCAAGAAAGAGATATTGAAAATTTAAGACAGTATGGCTTATCTTATCAGAAGGCAGGATATATCAAAAACGTAGTTCGACATTTTACAGACAATAATCTTTTTGAAACAGATTGGGATTTATGGAGTGACGAGGAAATTATTGCTGAGCTAACCAAAATCAAAGGTGTAGGTAAGTGGACGGTCGAGATGATCCTTATGTTTTCGCTCTATCGAGAAGATATATTGCCCCTTGACGATCTTATCATTAGGAACAATATGGTGACACTTTATAAGGTGACTTCTAAAAAAAAACAATTAATTGCTGATTTGAATGCCATTGCAGAATCTTGGAGACCATATCGAACATATGCTTGCAGATATCTGTGGGCTGCAAAAGATAGTAAATATAGTAAAAAGTACTAATGGTAAATATACTCTTTTACTAGAGAAAGGAAAGGATTACCTATGATATGTCTGACTGCTATTTATCCGTGCGGATGAATGTGTCGTACAGAAATATGGAACGGTTACGGTGTTTTAGTAATGCGGTGGTGAATAGGTTTATACCATTTGAAATAATTCAGGGTTTTCATTGAAAAAATCAATAAACTTATAATTGTCCTTTACAATGTATGAAAAACCATTATCTTTGTACTGCGCCCAAGAAGACGAACCTACAAATTCTGCAAAAGTGCAAATTTGAAAAAAGGATATAATCAGAAAAATAGTTTAAATCATTGAAGTAAATAAAAAAGAAAGTCCATACGATACATTGTATTTACGTGGATACGCTTACGCTGTATGTACAGACCTTCCATCCTTAGCAGGGCTGCAAAGGTACGATTTTCTTTAATAAATATTGACAATGGTTAATCATATATGTGGCGAGTGATCACATCGTTTTTTATTTATTTTTTAACCATTTAATTCATATTATTATGAACACAAAATTTTATTCTTTAACAAAACGGGGGGGGCAAATCATATTTTGCGTGACCCTAACATTATTCATGAGTGCCTTTAGTTTTACGGCGTCGGGGCAAACACCAACACCTTTAAGTATTAATGGCGAAAGTCGCTTTAGGTCACATGGGTATGGCGTTATAAATCATAGTTTTGATATCCAAGTAAGGCAGACAGTAAGCCCATTTGGATCAAATACCAATACATTTACCATTAACAACTGTACAGTTAATATTTTTTCTGGTACAGTAGGAACTTATGGTACTGCGACACAAAACATTAATACTCTACGTATTTTACCAAGATCGGTTAACGACTTTAATGATTATATAAATGGTGTTACAACTTTGGATTTGGTCCATATTACTAGGCATATAAATGGGATAGCTAGTCTCAATACTTTACTCCCTACAGCAGATGGTCCATACAGAAGAATTTCTGCAGATGCAAATTTTGATAACACAATTACAACTGCAGACCACACCATGCTTAGCGATCTAATATTAGGTGTTAGAACAAATTTAACTAGGACATCTTGGGAATGGGTAAATGCAAATGAAGTTGCAGTCAATTCTGTAGATTTTAACAATAATCCTTATAATTATGTTATAAATTATAATTGGCCAGGCTTTCCAGGGGGGATCATTTTTGCAGCAAGGAGTAGAAACAATATAATTGCAAATATGTCTAACTACTTTACTTTCAGATCTACTAAAATTGGCGACATAGTAGGCAGCGGTAGCGGAAGTGCTGGAACTAATAGTTGGATATGTGGCACTGGGACATATTTTAATGGAGAAAATACTGAAAATCGTACGTCAAGTTTAGATGCTAACACTAAAGTTTTAAAAGGTTCAAAAATAAAGGTTAGAGTCGATATAAATGCTATCTCTGATTTAATGAGTGTAGAATTACCAATATTTATTAATAACGAATCAATAGAAATAAGCAATATCAATTGTGCCAGTAATTCAGCAAGATGGAACTATATGCAGGATGAAAATTTATTAATGTTTGTCGATTATGATTATTCTTCTAGTGTTTTAGGATTTAAAGGTGGTCAATATGTAGAAATTGAACTAATCGCAAAAAAGGATATTGACAATGTTAACAATTTCATTCATTGGTCTAAAGAACGAAATGTAGAAATTATTGATGATAAATTAAATGAGGCAAAGACATCTGTTTATCTCTCATATGAATTAACTAAAATACCATTAAATGACATTAAATGGTATCTTGAGAATAAAACTTTAAATATTATTTCTTCAGATAATCGAAATAGCAAATTGAAGGTTTCGAATTTATCAGGACAAATTATTTTAGAGAAAAATATAGTCTTAGAAAAAGGAAGCAATGAGTTTATCCTTGATATCTTAAATTCAAATGCAATCTATATAGTAACAATTTTTGATAATAATGGAGTTTTATCTAAAAAGATATTAATTAATTAATTATTTATTTAATATTACTATCTAATACAAAGGACTACAGCTAAAACAGTTGTAGTCCTTGTATTTCTAAACAACTCAATATTATGCTTGTTAAATCAATTAGAAATGCATTTTCATTTATTCTTTTTCTAAATTTTGTTTATTTTGTTAATCCTTTACTTTCACAAATTGTCTATACTAGTTCAGTTGAGAATTTTATTACTCAGATTAATCAAATTGATTTAGAAACGTGTCAAACTAATAGTATTTTTTCAATAAACCAATTTATAGCTGAAGACATTGCACTGCATCCAAATGGAAAAATTTGGGTATGCGGCCAAGATTATACAAACAATGGTATAATATCATTATTTGAATTAGATATTGTAAAACAAGAAATTATAAAAAAAATACCGCTACCAAATATTTTAGGATTTGCAGGATTAATAGCCGATAAAGAAGGTTTTCTTTATTTAGCGAATGACAAACTTTATAAATTTGATGTAACTACTAGTCAGCTGTCAATAATTGGGCAACTGCCACAAGATTATCGTTGTGCTGGTGATTTTATTGTAGCGAACGGTCAATATTATATGAGCGTTTATAATTTGAATATAGACCAAAGTGCGATTTTAGAAATGGATATGACTACGCCTTCAAATAGTGTAATTCTTAGTATTGATCCAACATTATCAAACGGTTACTATGGATTAACATCTATTAAAATAAATGATTGCAAAAACGATCTAACTTTTGGAATAGGGAATGTTCTTGAGAATTATAATCTATATCAATTTGACATAATCAATAATACTCAAATCTTGATTTGCTCAAATGATTATTATATATCTGGTGCCACTTCCCCATCAGAATTCCTAGCCTCCGACCCAGAGTGCGACCTCCTCTTCGACCTAGATAGAGACAATAGTAGTGGTGTATTCCCTTATGATTTTCGCAATGATGCTATCCTTTGTATTGACTCCAAAACCACACACATCGTGGACTCAGATGTTTATCTCCATACATCAGCTGATCTCGATAGTATCATCATCACAATATCAGGTGATCTAGATGGTGCATCAGAAGCACTCACATTTAGCAATAATGTGCCCAATGCTGCTTTGACTTTCATTAATGACAGCTATATACTCACCATCACTGGTGATCGATCTGACGATGCTTGGCTAAATGCACTTCGAGCCATTCAGTATAGCAATACTAGTGCTACACCATCAGCTGGTTTGCGTACCATAACATTTACCGCTTACAATGCCATCAAAAGCAATCAAGCACAGACATTTATCCGTCTTGGAGTCGAAGCTTATGCAGGCAGAGACACTTCCATCGTCATCTGTGCATCCACGCAAATAGATGGTTTCTCGCAGCGCATCGGTGGTCAGCAGGGCGGCTATTGGTCACCACCATTTGCTACTTCGGATAGTTATAATTCTTCCATAGATCTTGCGACTACTTATCACTATATCGTGGAAAGCAGCGATTGTGGTCAAGATACAGCCACAGTCCTGATCGATAGGCTTCCTCTCCGCACCCTAGACCTAGGCCCCAATATCTCCATCTGCCGTGCAGAAAGCCATACCGTCATCATCCCGACCATCACAGGCGATGAAGTATTATGGAGCGATGGCAATACACAAGCCAATAGAACACTCAATACTCCTGGACAATATGTCGTATCCTTCACCACATCAGATGGATGTGTCATCACAGACTCGATCACCATATCCCGATCATACGCCAAAGTACCCAAAACCACGACCATAGACCTTTGTGAAGGAGAGATATACGACTATCGTGGACAAATATATCAAGCAGGAGAGACGATCATCGATAGTCTAGCCGCAACCACAGGCTGCGATACTTTGTGGACCATCTCACTAAACGCTATCGCTGCACCTAGTATCAGCAGAGATACCACCACTTGCGACAATGCACCCATAATCCTAGATAATAAAACATACCAAATAGGCGATACCATCAAACTATTAAAAAATAGCCCTACAGGTTGCGACACGCTAGTTCAGGTCTTGTACAAACGATATGAAAGTAGTGTGGAAGGCGTTTTTCTCACAGACACCATCGTTTGTAAAGAAAATAAAATATCTGCTATTATTCAATATAATGCAGCTTTTAGCAATCTCCTTTGGAGCGATGGGGATACATCGCTTATTGCCCAGTTTGGTGCAGGCACTCACTTCCTACAAGCCACCGATGATCGTGGTTGTGTCAGAATAATTACTTTTGAGATAAAATCCTATCCATCTATCCAATACGCGATAGAAGCCACTGATCCATCATGCGGTCAGAACAATGGTACCATCTCTATCATCAATAACTTGCCAGATCTGTCTTTTACCACATCGATCAATGGTATCATCACCCAAAGCAAAGAAAATCTTCCTGCAGACAAATACAATATCCTACTTACCGATGCCAACGGATGCGAGACACAAGACAGCATCACGCTCACCAACGTAATCGACTTAGATGTGACCTTGCCTTCAGAAATAAGCGGTATCATAGGACAAATCATCTCCATCGCTTATCAATCATCTGGTGGTAGCATCGATACCATCACATTCAGCCCGTCATCAGATATCAATTGGGCAGCAGATAGTATTGCAGTAGCCATCACGGGAGACAGAGTCTACAGCATCACTTTCATAGACGAATACGGCTGCACCGTTACCAAAACACTCACCATCGATGCAGAGCTACCATTTTCTACCTTAGTGTTGCCCAACATCGTCTCTTCACAAGCGACAGACCCGCAAAACGCCTTGTTTTACCTAAAAACCGAAGGCATCACCTACGATATGTCTATCTACGATCGATGGGGCAATCTCATCCACAACGCCCAAAAGATCAAAGGCGGCGACCCGACCCAAGCATGGCAACCAAGTCGATCAAAAGTAGGGCCAGGCGTATATGTCTATCTGATATCCGTTTATACAGATGATGGTGTGATTAATAAATATGGTACGGTGACGGTATTGTAGAAAACAAATCGGCATTAAAAAAATCTGCGCCATCTGCGTAATCTGTGAGCCAATTTTCTAGGAACAGTCATTTAAGCCTTCACCCGTCATTAAAACTCCACAAATCAACAAATCAATAAACCGATGGGATGCCTTAGAGACATCCGATCGGACTCAGCCATATGATCAAATCGGCAAATCGGAGTATCAAAAGGCACTCGAATATTTTTATAAAATTAACATAGCCTGTTGTTATACTTTAAAAAGAAAGTCCTATCTTTGTATCGCAAACCACCTAAAAAAGACCTGCAAATATGCTAAAGAGCACATTTGAGAGAAATGATATCAAAAATAAAATAAGGAGTTCAAATTCAAGTGATATTGATATAACGATATCTTTTATGCAATTAGCTTTGAAAATCGCATTTAAAATTTGTCATTAGTAATTAATAACACCATTTGATGTAAATAAAAAAGAAAGTCCATACGATACATTGTATTTACGTGGATACGCTTACGCTGTATGTACAGACCTTCCATCCTTAGCAGGGCTGCAAAGGTACGATTTTCTTTAATAAATATTGACAATGGTTA
>JBBRJL010000076.1:0-8720 GCA_038219375.1 Chitinophagales bacterium
GGCATTTTTGTATTTTGTAGACCAGAAAGTGGATTATGCCATCATTGAGACTGGACTTGGTGGAAGGCTTGACTCTACAAAAGTGATTAATCCGTTGATTTCTATCATTACCAATATAACTTTTGACCACCAGAATATGCTCGGCGATACCCTAGAAGAAATCGCTGGCGAAAAAGCAGGTATCATCAAATCAAGTATCCCAATCATCATAGGTGAAAGACAAAAATCAATAGAGAGAGTGTTTTTAGAAAAAGCTTCTGTTGCGAATAGTCCCATATATTTTGCTGAAGACCATTTGAACATTACATATATAAACAGTCCATCAGCAGGTTTAAAAGCCTACGATGTGTACGTCGATGGTGGTAAATGGATAGAATCATTACAGACAGATCTTGTTGGGCCATTTCAGGAAAAAAACATTATAACCGCTTTGTACGCTTTATACTTTCTTAGTAAAACTACACCTATAGACGTAACAAAAATAAAAACCTTCTTCCCTACCCTAAAGGCACAAACTAAATATATGGGAAGATGGCAAATCCTACAAAACAACCCAATGATCATTGCAGATAGTGCGCATAATGAAGGTGGATTGAAAATTATTTTGGAAGAATTGTCACGGTTAGGTTATGAAAAACTGCATATTGTGCTGGGATTTGTCAATGATAAAGATGTCAGTAAAGTATTAGACATTTTCCCTAAAGGTGCTATATATTATTTTGCCAAAGCGAATATTCCGAGAGGGCTTGATGCAAAATCTTTGCAAGAAACTGCTACACTTTGCGGTTTACACGGAAAATCATACAGTAGTGTCCGAAAAGCCTTAGCCGCAGCTAAAAGCAAAGCTTCACTACACGATTTGATATACGTAGGTGGTAGTATTTTTGTGGTGGCTGAAGTGATATGATGAGTCCAAGGAAAATATCACCCCAATCCAAGAAGTGAATTAGGATAATCAAATCCGCTGACTACCTTTCGCCCAGCATCCATGAGGCCTTATACCTTACTTTATAATTTTTACTGATGTAGGTACTGATGTGATTGATCGCTTCATCTACATCATCTGTAAATTTTATAAGAAGTTGGTCGTCAGGCGAAATGGTTTTATCCTGTATCATTTTGGGCAATAATTCGACTACGTCCTGATAGTAACGTGTTCCCATTACTACAACTGGAAAATTATGTAAAACACCGGTTTGAATTAGTGTGAGGGTCTCAAATAATTCATCCAAAGTTCCAAAACCTCCTGGCATAACAATGAATCCGTAAGAATATTTGGTGAGCAGCACTTTCCTAACAAAAAAATAATCAAAGGAAACAAATTTTGTCATGTAAGGATTATTATGCTGCTCTTTAGGTAGCTTTATAGTACAACCTATGGACTCCCCACCTCCGTCATATGCACCTTTATTGGCGGCTTCCATAATTCCGGGTCCGCCTCCTGTTATAACTGCGAATCCTAATTCGGAAAGCGATTTCCCTATCTGATAAGCTTGTTGGTAGTAGGTATTATCTTCTTTAAACCTTGCTGAACCAAATACCGTTATACAAGGACCCACAAAGTGAAGTTTCCTAAATCCTCTGATAAATTGAAAAAAAACTTTAAATACAAATAGTAACTCTTTTCCACGGCTGTTTGGTCCAGAAAGAAATTGTGCATTTGCGTTTATCACCCTTTTAATTGTCATTACTCTATCTAATTAATCATGTAAAAGTAAATATTTCCAAGACTAAAAAGAAACAATTCTATTCAAAAGCTTGAGCATAATCACTTAATACCAAAAGTGGTGTCTTCACGTGTTGTGCCGCAAATTCAGTAACGCTTCTATGAAACATGCTCTGAAATAAATTCCTATGTTGTGTCGACATAGCTAAAAGCTGATAATTAGGATTTAAGAATAGTTGGGTTAGGCTATCAAAAAGATCTGAAGTGTCATTGATTTCAATATGGTACTTAAGATCGGGATAATAACTTCCTAATAATCCAATGGCATCAGAAATGTTATAAGGCTCATCATTTTCTTTTCTAAAATGGACAAGCTTTAGCATACAGTTTAGCTTCTGACACAATTTGCCAACGTAGAGAAGGTGAAGGGCGTCTTTTTTCAAGTCTTCAGACAAATAAACTACTTCATTATTTTTTGCATAAACTGCATCAGGTGGTACCAAAAACAAAGGACAATGTGCATTTTCAACTAAATCCAAGGATAATGAGCCAAATATTTTTTTGAATACATCACCAGCACCAGTAGTACCCATGACCATAATAGTATTTTTTTCTTTTGACATTTCCACCAATTCCGATTTAGGAAATCCCACTTTGAACACGCCTTCTATGATGGGCTCGGTCACAAAATTACCTATCCAATCTTGATTGACAGATTTGACAAAACTTTCCAATTTTTGTCTGTGAATGGCTTCAACTTCAGGATTTACCATCGCAAAATTGTTGACATCTGTGGATGTTGGAAAATAAATATGTGTCAACATCAATACACCTTCACACTGTTTGGCTAAATAGTTAGCGTAATTGTAGGCATTAAATGATGCTTCAGAAAAATCTGAAGGCACTACTATCTTTGTTAAATTACCGTATTGTTCCATTTTTAATATTGTTTGAATGGTTTCACGAAGAGATTGATTATAACTTCCATTTGTTTTCAGTTCAAATAAGTACTTGTCATTGACCTTAATAGCGGGAACAGACACCACCCTATCATGGATAAATTGACTGACCTCATGGACTTCCTTCAAAGAGAATTCTATACCTGCATGCGCTAGACTTTCTAGAAGCTTGGATTTTGCCAATTGATAACTCGGAGTCCCAGTACCATATATTTTAATATCAACCATAATACAAATAATTTAGTTTTGAAATATCAATATTTTTAAATACTTTTGGTAAGTAATATTCACTTACTAAAAACAATTGACCAGACTTCTCCTTAAAAAAAGAAAATAAATAAAAACTTCATAAGGCATAAAGCACCATTATATTCAAACATTATCATAACTAGCATGACTCTCAGTATCCACAGCTAGCCTCTTGATAATATCATAAGTCGTTACTATTCCTACGATACGGTCTCCCTCTATAATTGGTATAGCGTGAAATAAATTTTCCTTAAATACTTCCAATGCTACATTGATTTTATCGTCAGGTTCTAATTTTGCAAGCTTTGTAGTCATAATATCCTTTGCAAGATAATTATTCATTCTGACTTCTTCCTCCATTTTTTCATTTTCATTATTAGTAAAACCTCTTTTGAATAATAAAAAATCAGACTTGCTAATCATACCTACGAGCCCCCCTTCTGCCAATACAGGTAGATGGTGTATTCGATTACCTTCAAATAATTTTGCTGCAACAGCTAAACTTTCGTGTGCACCAATCGTGATCGGATTGTGTGTCATAATACTAGAAACAGAATTTAGAATGTTCATATGATAAATTTTATTTAAATTTGTGTCAAAGATGGATATGTTTGGAATCTCCGGCTATGATTTAAATCATAGAGTTAGATGATAGTTAGTCTGACCATGCTATCTGTTAAAATAAGATATTTGACCTAATTTTACTTCATACTTTAAAATTGAATCACATTATGATAGTATCAGATGCTGTCACCAGGTTAAAAGCAATATTCGAATCAGCTGTTGATGGCATTATTATTATTGATCATAAAGGCAATATGGAGGAAGTAAATATTGCTGCCTGCAACCAATTTGGCTACTCTAAAACCGAATTAATAGGTAATAAAATAAATATGCTCATGCAGGCCGAACATAGTGCACACCATGACAAATATATACATAACTATCAAGAAACTCGGGTACCTAAAATCATTGGTATAGGTAGAGAAGTAATAGGTAAAAGAAAAGATGGAGACATATTTCCATTTTGGCTTTCTGTAAATGAAGTTGTGCTTCAAGATAGGACCATCTTCACAGGATTCATCCATGACCTTACTGACATAAAGTCTGCCGAAAAAAACCTTAAACAACTCAATGAAGAACTTGAAAAAAAAGTGATCGAACGTACTTACGAATTAGAAAACGTCGTCAATAGATTACTAGTCCTCAATAAACAAAACGAAACAGAAATACAAAACAGAATTACAACACAAAACGTACTTAAGCAAAGAGAAGCCGAGCTAGAACAAAGTCTGGCTAAAGAGAAAGAACTAGGAGAGCTAAAATCTAGGTTTGTTTCTATGGCTTCACATGAATTTAGGACTCCGCTATCTACTATACTATCTTCTGTATCCCTTATTGGTCGATATACTGAAACTTCGCAACAAGAAAATAGAGATAAACATATTCAAAAAATAAAGTCATCTGTCACACATCTCACTGGAATTTTGAATGACTTTTTATCTATGAACAAGCTGGAAGAAGGTAAGACTCGAGCTTTTTTTGAAGATTTTGATATTTGTGAACTCATCATCGAAGTCACTGAAGAACTTAAGACTATTCTCAAGAATGGACAATCACTCAAAACCAAATGCAATTTTGAACAAAAAATTATTTGTTCTGATGCTAAAATAGTAAAAAACATAATGATAAATCTAATTTCTAATGCCATCAAATATTCACCTGAAGATAGTGAAATTGATTGCAACATAGACAAAATAGATGATGCTATATCATTTTCAGTGACTGACAAAGGCATAGGAATACCAGAAGATGAACAAAAACATCTATTTGATCGATTTTTCAGAGCTACTAATGTGACAAATATAGAAGGTACAGGATTAGGATTAAACATTGTAAAAGGATATGTTGAGATCCTAGGTGGTAATATTACTTTTGAAAGTACACGATATGTCGGAACTAAGTTTACCGTCAATTTCCCTTCGCACAACAAAACATTTTAAACTTTTACCACTAATTAAATAACAAAATACATCATGCAATCAAAAATCCTTATTATAGAAGACAATAAAGATGTCAGAGAAAATCTAGAGGAGTTATTACAACTATCTGGATACCAAGTCACCACTGCAGAAAACGGGAAAGTAGGTACCGCAGCTGCGCTAGAAAACATACCCGACCTAATATTGTGTGATGTCATGATGCCAGAAATTGATGGGTTTGGCGTTTTAAGAATTCTGGCTAATCATCCATCCACTATGGATATACCCTTTATATTCTTAACTGCCAAAACTGAAAAAGAAGATTTCAGAAAAGGTATGGGACTCGGCGCCGATGATTATATTACTAAGCCATATGACGACATTCAATTATTAGATACTATTGAGCTTAGGCTTAAAAAAAGCGCTCGTATCAAATCATCTTTTGAAAAAACGAGTCAAGGTCTTCAACGTTTTATAGATGAGGCAAAAGCACAAAAAGAATTTGATAAACTTTCTGAGAATAGAGAAGTAAGAAAATACCACAAAAGGGATACCATATACGAAGTAGGTCAATATCCCAAATGGCTCTATTTTGTAGAATCAGGAAGCGTCAAAAGTTTTCAGGTTAATGATTTCGGCAAGGAATTTACCACCAATATCTATTCTGAAGGTGACTTCTTCGGTTATTTACCACTCTTAAAAAGTGAAAAATATTATGATAACGTCTCTGTCATAGATGATAGCTCAATAAGATTAGTACCTATTGAAGACTTCACCCTACTCCTTTTTAATAATAGAGAATTTTCAGCTAAGTTTATCAAAATGCTAGCTAATCAATCAGAAGAAATAGAAAAACAACTCATTGAGATGGCTTACAGCTCAGTCCGAAAAAGAGTAGCCAATGCTTTGTTAAAATTCAGTGAAGCCAAACATGCCACCAATATGTCTATCCTTAGAGATGATATAGCAAGTCTTGCTGGAATTGCAAAAGAGACAACCATACGCACCCTATCAGATTTTAAGAGCGAAGGTTTGATATCTATTGACGACAATAAAATATGGCTTCTGAAAATAGATAAGTTAAAAAATATGCCTCAGTAATCATGACTAGTATCATGTACTTGATTGATATTGGACATTGCACCACTTTAGAACATACTTTACCTTTGTGATATTAAAAGTTAATATCATGTTTTTGACCATGAAAATCGAATTCATATGACGATCAAAAAAAGAGAACAGGTTTCAGCCATTATGACCAAACAACCTTTTAGTGTTACTTTAAAGAATAGTATTTCTGAAGTTGAGCACCTTATGAAAAAATATTGTATAAGGCATGCACCAGTTGTAGACGGCAACAAACTTTTGGGAATGATTAGTAAAGCAGACTTGGAGCTAATATCATTTTTAGAAAATGAAGGTGATGTAATCAAAAAGACCAAATACTACGACTTATTTACCGTACAACAAGTCATGAGTAAAAGTGTACATTGTATTCAGGAAGATGACTTTATAAAAGATGCGGCAGAAATTCTAAGTTTAGGGTCTTATCACGCTCTGCCAGTTTTAAAGGATGATGAGCTTGTCGGTATAGTTACTTCAACTGACCTAATAAATTACTTGCTAAAACAATATAACTGATAGATTCAGCAAAGAAAAAGTATAGATTGTTGATCTAATTGTTTTGATTTAAGAGGCATCATAAAAGGTGATGCCTCTTTTTTTTTATTCCAATTAACAATGGATTAACAGACCCATTTATAAAGATTCCTACCTTTGAAACTTAAATTGGTGTCTCCTTTCATTAATCATCCAAGATAAATGATTTGTCCTAGTGAATAAATTTGTAGAATATATTGGTATACATTTTAAGTTAGCTACCAATAGTCTGTTTTTTATAGCTATTCTTATTATCAGTGGTCAAATATTTCAAAGTGGATTGGACTCCATAGACTTGATGTCATTCCTAACATTTTACAAGCCACTCAATTTTCTTTTTGGTACCATTTCCCTTATTTTAAGTTTGTACTTGTTTCTAACTTCAAAAAACAGGTATGTTAGTATTTCACGTTTTATATTTTTAATTATATCATTTTTCAACTTGATTTTTGCTATACTTTGGATATTCAATTCGGGATACGAAGTACTAGACACTACGGCATTTAGCCAGTTTTTTGCAGTATTTATTGGATTCTTATCGATATCATTTAAAGTATCAAGTTTAGGAAATTCTACTATACATCCTGCTACTTTATTTGTACTTAGCTTTATTTTTCTAATACTTTTTGGTACATTTTGTTTGATGTTACCTGCGGCTTCCTTTAAAAACGTTAACTTTGTCCAAGCACTTTTTACATCCACAAGTGCTGTTACAGTTACGGGATTAGCCATTCTAGATACTGGAAAGGACTTTACACTTTTCGGACAAACGATTATTATCATATTAATACAGTTGGGTGGACTAGGTGTGCTTACCATTACTAATATTTTTGCATTACTTTTTAAATCATCGTCTTCATTCAAAAACAGGATGATGGTTAGTGATATGATCAAAGAACTAGATAACAACAATACCTTCTCTACTCTCTTTAAGATTGTACTGCTTACTGTTGTGGTTGAATCTATTGGTGCGATCATGATATATTTCAGTATCGTAAATGATCCAAACGTCACTGATAATCCTACATTTTTTGCCGTGTTTCATTCGATATCAGCATTTTGTAATGGTGGCTTTTCCACATTGAGCAATTCGCTTTATGAAGAGTCCGTCAGATTTAATTATGGGTTGCAATTGATCGTTTGTTGGCTCATCATAACAGGTGGATTGGGTTATGCGGTGATGATAAATCATTATGCACTATTAAAAAACTGGACGTTATCAAAAATCTGTAAGTTCGGCTTTTCAGGATTTGTCTCCCCAAAGGAGTTAAAAAGAACAAGTACAAATACACGTATTATACTTATCACATCATCAATTTTATTGACAACAGGTACTATCTTGTTTTTTGTAACAGAATATGATAGGACATTGAGTGAGCACTCCATGTTTGGCAAAATTGTTGTTTCGTTTTTCAATGCTACAACCCCTAGGACAGCAGGTTTCAATAATATAAATATGGCAGAACTAGGTATTCCCGCATTCATGCTCACGCTCGCATTGATGTGGATAGGTGCTTCACCAGGCTCGACGGGTGGTGGTATAAAGACCACCACATTTGCTGTGTCATTACTCAATTTATTCAACCAAATCAGAGGTAGAGAAAAACTTGTAATTAATAATAGAGAAATTCCTTCCCTTGCCATTAATCAAGTGAATGCAGTCATTATGCTCTCGATATTTGCAATATCTTTTTCCACTTTCCTACTCTCTTGGATGAATGCATCACTGACATTCAAAGATTTACTTTTCGAATCAATTTCTGCTTATTCGACAGTTGGACTCAGCACTGGCATTACAGCTTCTTTGACAACATCAAGTCATATAGTATTAATAATAGTAATGTTCCTTGGACGCGTCAGTTTCCTAACTTTTTTGATCGGACTATTCAGTTATATCTTTAAAGAAGATAAAGCTTGTGAGCCTTATTATCCTAAAGAAAATGTTTTTATCAACTAAATATTTTTAACATGCAAAAAAAAGTAATTGTAATAGGTCTTGGTAATTTTGGCGCTAATCTAGCCAAAAAACTCACTGAAGATGGTCACGAAGTTTTTGGCGTAGATAAAAATGGAGCCAAAGTCGACCTTATACAACATAAAATCAATCACGCAGTAGGTCTCGATACCACGGAAGAATCATCTATGAGCCACCTACCGTTAGATGATACAGATATTGTTGTCATCGCTATTGGCGAAAACGTGGGA
>JBBRJL010000077.1:0-8715 GCA_038219375.1 Chitinophagales bacterium
GTATGGGCATGGGTTTCTAAAAAGACTTTTGTTCATATAAAATTTAAAAATGTCGTTGACTTAATTGTTTACGGCATTTTTTTTTAAAACGAAATTACAAATATGTTTAATCAAGTAAGACGAATCTCATTTAATCTCAAGACTCAATATATTCCTATAATTAATATTATGTTAAATAGAATATTGATGAATAGCATCTCTTAGTTATTTATGTGACAATAATTATCCATCTTTACTCATTTGTAGCTTTCAGCTATGGAAATATTAGTATTTTGTTTTATGTTTGCACAAATATTTTGAATTGAGAAAATATATTCCATCCGCAATTACTTCCGGAAATTTAATTTGTGGCTTTGCCGCTATTCAGATCGGTGATTTTTATTGGAGTCCAATCCTTTTGGTATGTAGTTTTATATTTGATGGTCTTGATGGCTTGGTCGCAAGAGGCTTAGGCGTTACGAGTGAATTTGGTAAACAAATGGATTCACTTGCGGATGTTGTAAGCTTTGGAGTTGCGCCTGCCTATTTGTATTTTTTACTTGCTCCAGATCCTGATGATTGTTGGCTATGTAAGATTGTACCTTCTGTTATAGTGATTGCAGGTACTATAAGATTGGCTAAATTCAACAGTTCTCCTTCGAGAGTTTATTTCCAAGGACTTCCTATACCTGCCAATGCATTATTCTACATAGGAATCATTTTTGCCTTAGAAAACAGCAGTGAAATTTTTAATGAATTTTTCAATTCTAAGATAAATTATTTGCTCACTCCTATTATCATGAGTGCGATGATGGTAAGTTTTGGATTTAGGATGATATCAATTAAATCTATGACAAAACGCTGGAAAGACAATATTTTTCATTACATCATTGCAATAGTATCTATCATTATTGCAATAATATACAAGTATGAATCCATCGCATATATTGTGGTAGCATACATTGTGATTTCTATCATACACACAATAGTCAGTAAATATCTAGAAAAAGCCACAAAATTAATGTAACTTTGTGGCTTATATGGTGTTCTAAAGATAAAATAGAAAATGGCGATTATAATTACAGATGAGTGTATAAATTGTGGTGCATGTGAGCCCGAATGTCCAAACAATGCTATTTATGAAGGAGGTGTAGAATGGACAATCAAAGACGGTACTAATCTGAAAGGTGCTTATACGCTTGAAGATGGTTCTGTAGTGGATGCATCGGCTGCTCAAAAACCAGTTATGGATGATTTTTATTATATCGTCCCAGACAAATGTACGGAGTGTGTAGGTTTTCATGAAGAGCCACAATGTGCAGCGGTGTGTCCTGTAGATTGTTGCGTTCCTGATCCTGATAGAGTAGAAACGAAAGAAGTACTATTGGGCAAAAAAGAAAGACTACACATGTAGTTTTATGTAGCTTAAGAGTCCTACCCTATTTAAAATCAACACATTAGGGTTATTTCATAAAGTTGTACTTCATACCTAGTTCAGCCCAATTTTTATTTGCGAGTTGTCCAGATAAATTACTTCCTTCAATTTGTTTATTATTATTTAACAAGCGGTGTACATTACCAAAAGCAGATAAGGAGCTATTGAGTTGAACATCTAGACCAATATTGACATGGCTTATCCACCTTTGGTGAAAACTATGCTCCTTAGTATCAGCCACTAGTAAGTCAAACTGAGCATCTTTTGTTAAACTTTTATAGTGGATACGTGTTTTTGTATTGATATCGTAAGTTTCGCTTAAGAATACACCTAGATTTATCCCACCTTGTATTGCTACTCTCGAACTAATACGATATCTCACGCCGCTGCCAAGTTCCGCATAATTTACAGTGTTGGTTATATCACTTATGATTAATTGACCTAAAGTATTGTCTAATTGTTGAGGAGAGCTGGTGCTACTTCCAGAAAATGTACTTTCAAGTTCATACTTTTCATTTGTTTCTATCTGAATATTGATATTTGATCCCCTAAACTGCCTCCACCCTAAATTTGTGTACATAGATAGAGATTTATTTAGTGCCCGATCTCCTTGCATTCCAATAAAGAATGAAGATACAGACTCAAAACTTGTCGTTGCACAAGAAGCTATCAAACCGAACTTATATATATCCCTAGTATTAAGTTTTACCACTGATGGCTCTATCAAAGTTGATGTTACATCTATTCTTTTTATTTCAATTAAAGACAAAGGATTGATACTGTATTTATTCTGCTCAATTACACTAATTTTCTTTTCAAATCCTACTCCGGATATGTCTTTATCTTCAATAGGGATAACGTCATTTGAATGTGTATCAAAAACATTTGAATTACTAAATTCTTTGGTAGAGTGAAAGGAATGGTTAGTATATACTGGTTGATGAATTAATATTTCTGACGATATTACATTTGATGATGATGTGGATGACAAGATTGAACTAATGCCTGGTTTTATAGCTTTAGCTTTACTATAATTTTTAGGCTCAACTTTAATTATTTCTTCTTTGCTTACAAATATATTATTTGCGAGTATAACCTTTGGTTTTGGGGTTGTCGTCTTCAGAACATCATCTTTGGGTACCATTTGCTGAGACTTATAAAAAAATAAAGATGCAGATATACCTATCATTCCGAAAGTCAATAACCACAGTAAGATACTGCGTCTTCTTTTATTTGCTATTGGCATCTCTGTATCAAGAATACCATTCATAGCTTTCCAGTTTTCATCCATGATGCTATTAAATCTATTACTTTCCATACTGATAACTGCTATTATTAGAATAATTAATTAATGCTTGTAATTTTTTTCTTGCTTCGGAAAGGTACCATTTTGAAGTGCCCTCAGATATATGAAGGTACTCCCCTATTTCCTTATGGCTGTAACCTTCTATGGCGTACTTTACGAATACTTCCTTAATAGAGCCTGTAAGTGTATCAATTTTGGATAAAATTTCGTCATAATCGTGAATTGATGTACTCGTGTCAGTGAGTTGATAATCATGATCGTCGATATTTAGAAATCGGATTTCTTTATTTTTTTTCCTAAAATGGTCAGCCATTGTATTGAAAGTGATTCTCCTTACCCACCCTTCTAGTGAACCTCTTGATTCAAATTTGTCTATATTCTTAAAAACAGACAAATATGCATCGTTAATTATAGCACAAATCACATCGTCATCTTGAGTGTATCTCTGACACATCTGAAACATCTTATTGAAATATAGCTTATAAAGTTGCTCCTGACATTTTCTGTCATTATTGGAGCATCCTTTTACTAAAGATTTTTCTACGATATGTTGATCAGACGGAAACAAACGATATAAAGATATTGTATTTCACTATTAAGACGTAAATTTAAGGATCAAGGTTGGCATCTAGACAAAAAAAAATGTTAGAAATAAATCTTAACGATTGCTTTCTAACATTTTAGATGTGTTTGTGTGTTTAAAAATTCCTGGGGGGAACGGAATGATACCTGAATTAAACACCAATAAACATGTCGTGCTCTTCCTCCTGAGGAAAAGTTACAACCTTCTTAGTTTTGGTAAAAACTTTACCAAAGAAGGATTTGGCATTTTTAAAAAAATTGTTCATGGATTAAAATTTATACTTATAATACGTCTAAGATACGGGAAATGTTATGATTTTGGATCACAATAATTTGTTAATGTGTGATTTTCAGGGTTTTCCTGTAAGGAAAAAGCTTAATTTAACAAATATTTTACATTTATCTGATGAATTTCGCTAACTCTTCTCCTTCATCTTCATATAATTCTTGCCAAAATTTTTTGGATTTTAAATCTACTTTTGCTTCATTCAATATCATTTTTTTCTTTGGTTTAACAACTTCGGCATCTGATCCAAATGGGTTTTTAACTATTTTTTTAGGCTTATTAGTTTTCATAATAATAAAAATAAAATGGTTTATTTTAATAATAATTAATAAATATTATACAAAAATAGCAGGAATTTCAATATCTTAGTACATTTTAGATTTTTTTTTTGATATATTTAAAAATTTTTAAAGACTACTTAATTCTCTAAAATTAATAAACATATTAGCAACATATAAAATATTGTCTCCTATATGTGACAATCCATCATACAAACCAATATTTTGCATATACAATAAATGACGATACAAAATATTTGGCTTATTAAAATCTAGACTTGTTTCAGTGAATTGGCAATTAGCCTTACTGTCTTTTTTCTAATGATTCTTTCGATATCTCGATTAACTTCATTAAGTTTGTACTGAAATTTTAGCGTCAAATAATCATGATGAACATCAACTATTTTAATATTGAAAGAGTCTGGCTCGATAAACTGATGAAAGCTTTTTAGCGACTCCGATAAGTTTGCTTCGAGGCCTTCTATAGTTGTCATATAGTTAAGGTTTAATTCGAAATCAATGCTTACTTTTTTAATTTCCCTTTTAGTATAGTTAATTATTTCAGCCATATAAACTTTGTCATTAGGAATATAAATAATATCATCATCGTCATTGAGTAAAGACACTTTGGTAAGATTGATATCAATTATTTTACCTTTATTCTCCCCTATTTTTACATAATCATCAATATTTATTTCTTTAGAAAAGCTAATAATGATACCGCTGATGATACCGCTTACATAATCTTTTGATATAATGGCGATTGCAGCTGCCACAATACTTAAAGAAGTTAAAAGATCTTTGAAATCAATACCCCAAAACCCCACGATCATCATAATCACGCCAATAGTAACAATGATATAATACAGGTTATTGATGCCGTTGATTACATTGTCGGTATATTTATAAGCTATATTTTTGCGTAGTCTATAGATCATAATGAGTACGGCTGTCACAATATTTACTATCGTAAACAATATCAAAAACTCCACAATACTATGAAGGAAATCATAAAGATGTGCTAAAGATGTTTTATTTATCTCAATGTACTTTCTAGAAATAAAAAATATACCTAAAAGCAAAAATCTAATGATGTATCTGACTATAACGGGACCCATGGGTTTTGATATTATTGATATTTAATCTAGAGACGTGCAGTAAGCACCTTCTTTTTTGATATTATGTAAACTAAACATTTGATTTCCGCTGTATGTTTCCCATTTTTCAATAATCCAAGGTGGAACATTTTTATCTAGAATCACATTTTGGGGTTTAATTTTGGATAAAATGTAAGCGGGATCGGTCTTTTTTGATTTAGAAATCACCAAATAGTCAACTTCGGTATTTGATTTAAGGCGTTTAAAGTCAGAATCAGAATCCAAAATATAGATGATTTTATTGTTGATATTAAATATTTTTACAGAGTCTAGCGAATGATTTTCTTGAAATTTAGTGCTAATATTGTGCTTTATCCTATTGTTCAGGGCGACAAAATTAATAGTTTTGTCCAATATGGTACTACTTCGAATAGTTTTCACGCTGTTATTTGTAAACCCATCAATTATTACGCCATGATAAACATCATAGATATACATAACTTCTGTATTCTGCTCATTGATATTTTTAAAATTTATTGAGACAATTACAAGGTAAAAAATTGATAAACAGCAGATGAGCGCTCTTAATCTTCGCCATTCAAGCCAAATCATCATTGCAAATATTGACAAATAGCACATTACTAATGTTAAAGGTTCTATCCAAAGACTATCCCAAATACTATAAGGAAGGTCAGCAAGAAATGAAATAGATTTTTGTAAAAATTCAAGCAAAACATTTAAAGCTAGTGCTAATATTTTGTTGATTAAACTAAAAAAATGCTCAAAAACTAACATAAATGTTCCTAGATATATTAAAACGGATACGATAGGTACAGCAATGATGCCTGAAATCATAAAATACATTGGAAATTTATGAAAATAGAAAATGGTAAGTGGGAACACTAAAATTTGGGCGGCAAGTGAAACGTTGACCAAATTCCAAACAAATTGTGGTACTTTTGACTCTGGCAGCCACCATTTTTTTATTTTGGGTTGGAAATAAAGAATACTTAATAAAGATAAATAAGAAAACTGAAAAGAAATCTGAAATAGGTAGTAGGGATCGTAGCACAAAATGACAATAGCTGAAATAGATAGTATATTGTAGGTGTTTGCATTTTTATAAAAATTTTTGCCTATAATGTAAAGACACACCATAAATCCTGCTCTCAAGACAGATGGAGACATACCCGTCAACACAACATAAAATGCAACAATTAAAAGAAGACTTATTACCTTAAAAAATATATAATAATTGTTTTTTAACTTGATTTTGTCAAAAAGCCATATAAATAAACTTATAAATATAGCGACATGAAGTCCCGAAACTGATAAAACATGAATAGCACCTGTATTGGCAAAGTCTTGATAGACATCGCTTGTTAAGAGGGACTTCTTGCCTAATAATAATGCTTCTGCAATTCCTAATACATCCTGATCTACTATATATTTATGAAGTGTCTCGCTACTTGATAGTTTAGTTCTTTCGGCAAATGATCTGAAAATATTAAAATTATCAACAGAAATTAAATGGTGGTGTCCTACTTTTACATAAGCTTGTTGTAATATTCCTTTTGATCTTAAGAAATAGGCGTAATCAAAACTTTCAGGATTGGTTGAAGTGCTTACATATGATAATTTTGCATTTAACGCAATGAGATCCCCAGGTAAGTAGGTAGTTGCCAAACTATCTTCTTTATCAAATTGGATAATGACATCGGAAACATGAGGGACTACTTCGTCTTTATTTATGGAATATGACTCAGTCCGGAATAGATATCTTAGTTTTGTTTCAGATTTCAAATTTTCCTGGACAATACCGACCAATAAAATCGGTTGTTTTTGCTCAGAAGATATGACTCGGTAATTGTCTAAATGTTTTCGGAATGCCATCATACCGCTGCCAAATGCAAAAAACAATGCTATGAATAGTGCGCCCGTGAGATGTGGTCTT
This sequence comes from Chitinophagales bacterium, assembly GCA_038219375.1. Lineage (GTDB taxonomy): Bacteria > Bacteroidota > Bacteroidia > Chitinophagales > Saprospiraceae > OLB9. The sequence continues at coordinate 6,918 of JBBRJL010000077.1, forward strand.
TTCAACGCATTCCACCCAAATACCTCGTCGCATATATAGCACAGACTTGTAATACCAAGAAGAATCCAGGAGAACCAAACACCCAAAGAAAAATACTCATATACAAATATCCCTATTGTAAAGGATAATGCGATTCTTATGTATGGATATTCAGACCAATTCATATCAGCAGTTTGATCAAAGGTAAATAAGAATTTTTATGTCACCAAAAAAATGCTAAGAAATTTAATCGTTGAAGAAATATTATTAAAAAACACTTCATGTCATCAATTGACTTCAGGTGTTTTTACTTTTATCAGACTCATTTTATCATTATTCCTAGCAACTAGGATACTCGTTCCGCTTGGTGTTCTTATTTTATTTATGTGACGCACATCTCCTGGAATACTAAAACCACTATTAGCGGCAGCAACATTTTTGAAATTCCCCTTACCATCATTTAATAACACATTTCCTATAGAACTGTCATATCTGCCGAGGAGTACTTCCGTACCAAAAAAATTACCCGCCGTAATCAAATCGACAAATCCGTCATTATTGACATCAAAGTCAATTGTTGATTTCAAGGTAGATATTTGTGCCATTACAGGCAGTTTCTGGCCTTCGAATGTCTTGCCTCCCTTATTTACGAATATCATACTTGAAAATGTGTTTGCACTTAATACATTTTCACCCTTTCTTTGCTCCGACGTAAGTATATCGTCCAAGGTTGCTGGTGCATAATCTCTATATCGCAAATACTTCTTTTTCAAAACTATCATATGATCTAGTAATTTGTCTCGCATGACAACGGGATAACTTTCTTCACCATTGTAATAACACAAAATTGCATCAATAGAGCTATTACCGTCATAATCTTTGTAGTGTAGTGTTGCAGGCCGATCATTACTCGCTTTTACATGTGTGTTGAGACCCACATTTCCAGCTATTATTTCAGGATAACCATCACCATTGAGATCTTTGACAAATACTGATTCCCACCATCCTATTTGATTGTCTATTCCATAATCTGCCGTTACATTTTTATATTTTCCAGCTACCATTTTAAAAATGGTGATTGGCATCCACTCACCTGATACTATAAGTTCTTTAACACCGTCTTTGTCCAAATCTTCAAAAACTGAAGAAGTCACCATACCCATTTTTAACAATCCATCTGAAATATCAGCTGTAATATTGGTAAATTTACCATTATCATTTCTTGCAATATAGCTCATAGGTGATAGCGGATATTGCCCTGTAAGTATCCTTCCACCTACAAAGATATCCATGTCACCATCACCGTCAATATCATTAACCGCTATGGTACAACTACTAGACAATACTACTGGCATCGCATCATTTTGCCTTTTGAAACTACCTTTTCCATCATTTAGATATAATCTATCTTGATAGTTTGGTGAATTCACAGGAAATTCATTACCACCACTTACAATGATCAAATCCAAATGTTTATCTCCATTTACATCCACAAAAACGGAAGCTACATCTTCAAATATTTTATCCTTTTCAAAATCAGGGTTTGCCTTTAGATCGAATCCTTCTTTTTTATTCTGGATGTATAACTGTCCAGCCATACCTGTAGATCCACCCAAATAAAAGTCATCAAATCCATCGCCATTTACATCCCCTACTGAAAACGCTGGCCCTTCATCTGAATATTTTCTGTGTAATAGTGGCTCACGTTTGAAATCTATAAAATCATTTTCAATATGCGTAATTGGTTTACCAAGCTTTTCAGAAACATCTTCAAAGTAAAGGTTTGGATTTACTACTTTTTTTGCGTTTTCACTGTTGG